>JAHDHP010000003.1 GCA_020631245.1 Bacteroidota bacterium
TTCCTAGTTCTGTTGCTACAACTCCACTCCCTCCATAGGTGGGGTAACATACAATTGCAATTTTCATAAAGTTGATTTCGGCTTATTAGTAAAGAAGAAGTACAGGCGATAAATTAATATAATTTGTTGACTTTTCTAACGTCAAATAACGAAATATGTTCAAATTGTCATGTACACGATCTATCGGCGTTTCAAATATTGGATTCCTTTTTTCCAAGGAATATTTTCTGTGTGGATGACGAATATGCCAAAGCCTAGTAAAGTAAGGAAACGAAGTGGAAAAGCGATGAATGGAGATAAGGTAGAAATGAGGAAAATTTCTAGTAAGACAATTCCTAATGCTACACCAATATAAGTAAGTATACGACGCGTAGGATAAGGAATAGGAAATTTGCGTTGACAGAGATAATAAGAGATTATAACCATCAACACATAACAAATGAGTGTTGTCCATGCAGAGCCGACATAGCTAAAGATGGGTATGAGTATGATATTGAGTACAACGGTAATGAATGCTCCTGTCAATGAAATCCCTGCTCCAATGAGGGTGTTATTGGTGAGTTTATACCATATAGATAGGTTGTAATAGATTCCTAAAAATAAATTGGCTAATAATAATACAGGAACAACTTTGAGACCTACTCGAAAATCTTGTCCGATAAAGTATTGGAAGATATCAATAAATAAAACAACTCCCATAAAGATAAAACAACCTACTATTACGAAGTATTTCATGGATAGTGCATAAATGTCTTTGGCATCCTTATTATTGGATTGGGCAAAAAAGAAGGGTTCGGCTCCCATTCGAAAAGCCTGGGTAAAAAGACTCATGAGGATACTCAGTTTATAGACTGCTCCATAAATACCTACTTCTCCCATGTTTGCTTCGAAACTACCAGGTAGTAGGTACTTTAATATAAAGCGATCAAGTAATTCATTGATACTGCCTGAAAAACCAACGATAACAAGCGGTAAGGCATATATCAACATCGTTTTCCACAACTGTGGATCAAATTGCCAGCGTATTTTGAGGATTTCGGGTAGTAAGAGAAAGAAAGTAACAATACTTGCCACTAGATTGGCAATAAATACATAAGCGACTCCCAATTCTGGATTATAAACGTGATTTACCCATGTATGCCCTTGTTCTAATAAAGCAGGACATACCTTTAAGAAGAATAAAATGAGTCCGACAAAAACGCAAATGTTGATAATGCGAATGACACTAAACTTGATTGGGCGTTCGGTATATCGCAGATAGGCAAAGGGAATGGCCACCATTGCATCAAAGATCAAAATGAAAATGACGCATAAAATGAGTGATAACTTATCGGGATATAGTAATAGATTGCCCAATGGCTGTAGAAAGAGTATCATTAAGGCTCCTAGTGCCAAAGTCGTTCCTGCTATGGAGATCATTGCCGTACTATATACTCGGTGTGGGTCTTTGGCGTCTTTTATATATCGAAAGAAGGCCGTTTCCATTCCGTAGGTGAAAACAACCATCATAAAACCTACAAAACTATATAAATCAGTTACGACACCATATTCAGAGGTGGCAAAACGACGTGTGAGGTAAGGTGTTAATAAGTAATTTAGTAATCGTCCTACAACGGTGCTAAGTCCATATATTGCTGTATGTCCTGCTAATTTTTTGAAAAGGTTAGTACTCATGGGGGTGATTGGGTGATTTGAGACAAGACACGTCTTGTTTGCACGAGAGATTGGGTGAAATTAAGGTTTTGTGAGTAGAGATAAAAAGTCTAGAAAAAAAGTTATCAACAATCTGTAATTACGCGATACTTAAACCTATTGATTATCAATCTTTAAACTTTTTTAGTTCTCCACAAAAAGTTTTAAAAAGCTGTGGAAAACGCGTGTATAAGTGTGTGGATAAAAAATTAAACTTGTGGATAAGTACCCTTGTGGATAAACCCTGTGGATAGCACCCTACTTATTCACATCTTTATACACACTTATTCACATCTTGTTCACGCGCTTTTTTGTACTTTTCACAAAAACTTTTCCAGTGGATAAAGTTATCTTAAAATGTGGATAAGTAGAAAAGTATTTCATTATCAACCAGTTAAGTTGTTAACAAAGTGTGGATAACTCTGTTGAAAATATGGATAATGAAAATTCCAAAGAAGAGTATAAATAAATATCCCCAAATCCACACTCCTAATTAGTACTACTATATTTTTTAAATCTTTTAATAAGAATACTAATAGTATTAAATCAAAAAAAAACAATTTTTGAAAATTTTAGAATTTGGAAATTCAGGATTCGTTTGAGAACTTTGGGGTGTTGTTGGAAACATTTTGTTCAATTCAAATCCCAAGAAATATGAAAATCTATCCATTTCTATTCGTTTTAAGCCTGATTGTGTTAGTTTCTTTGGGAAGCTGCCACTCAAAAACGGCTCCTACTGGTGAAAATGCGAAAGAAGTTGTCGAAGAAGTCGAAAAGGTAGTTGAAAAAGCGGAAGCAACTACTCGACCAGTGAAAACTACAAAACCTGATCAAGCAATGACTGGAGGAGATCGTGATGAGCACGGTTGTATTGGTTCAGCGGGTTATCAGTGGTCAGCATTTCGACAGGAGTGTATTCGGACTTTTGAGTTAAAGGTTGATATCATGCCCACTTTTGGTTTCAAAGAGGGAGTAAGTGATTATTTCTTTGCGATTCCAGGAAAAGGTAATGATAATATGGAATTATATATTCCAAATGGTTACACCCAAACGAAAGGAAAGCAAGAAACCGTGATATTGAACAAAGGAGAAGGAAAAAAATGGGAAAGTGTGGATAATAAGTGGATTTTGGAGTTGAAAGAAGGAAATTACCTATTGTCGAAAAAATAAAAAATCCACTTATTCACCTAATTATACCCTTAAATGGGTCCAAAAATGTGGATAAGTGGATAACTTTGTGGATTACTCCCCTGTTTTTTGGGTTTTTAAAGTAAAATGATTATAAAAATACCACTTAGTGAGTAAAGGAGGCTAAAAATGTGGATAAGTGGATATTATTGTGGATTATAGACCTTAATAGCTGTTTTTAATACCTTTTCTTTGTCTAGAGTCATCGTTTTCGTTTGATGAGCATTATACATAGGAAGTTGATCGGTATACTTTTCCACATTTCGATGGGTTCCAAAGGGTAATAAGGTTTCTATTTTCTCTACTCCACCGCTATTGAAACTTACAAAATGAATATAAGTATCTCCAAAAATGATTCTATACTTTCCATCCTTATAAGGAGCCGCATAATTTGCCATTAATACATCCGAAAATCCACTAACCGGATAATCTTTTCCATGACGAACAAAACGTTGTAGTTTTTTGAGAGGTACTTCTAGTTTTTGGTGGTGTTTGTATAAATATTCTTTAGCTTTTCGAATAGACCGTACTAATAATTTTTCATCTACATCTACTCCTAGTACAAATACCTCATCTCCATATTTTTTCTCTCTAAAGATATTATCGATGGTGAGTGCTAAAATGGTAGCGGAAGTACTTTCGAGGTGAATATCCCCTTTCCATTGTTGTAATAATTCAATAGCATCACTTATAGCAGGATATTTTGAAGCATTGATTTGGCGCATCACTTTCATCGTTTCTAGGAAATTGCTACTAGCGGGAAACTGTGCATCAAATTTCATAGCTTTAAAATCGTCATAATTGAAATGTTCCTTACCAGAAATTAGTTCTTGGAAGCGTTCGGCTCGATTATTATCACCAGGTCGTACATCTACGTAAGAAGGTAAACGCTTAGGATTATCATTTTCTTCCGCACAAGTGGCATTGAACGGAGTATTATTAGTATTGAAAACATATCCACAACTGGGATTTAATACTTGTGGTAAACTATCGAGTGGATAAATTTGAGTCCATAATTTTTCGGAAGTAGCACCAGATTGTACTTCTTTCCAATTGACTGTGGGGTCTTTTTGGGGTATAAAACCATTAGTGAGGTAGTATAAATTGTCATCTTTATCAGCATATACCAAATTGAACATGGCAATACGTTGTTTATCAAGAGCAGCTTTAAATTCTTTGAAGTTGGTAGCTTTGTTCATTTCATAAAATTGCTGTCCAGCACCAATACGTTCATAGGCATGACTACGAATACCATAGTATTTTCCATTTTTTGATTTAATAGTAGGGCCGAATTCACTCCAATAAGTGGTTTGAGGTACTGGTAAGGTCAAAAATTTACCTAATTTTACCTTCAACCATATCTTACGTTTTTCTAGTTTCTTCCATTCACCATCCAATTCATATACATTTTTCTTTTTGGGGTGCATTTTGAGTTCAAAAATATCTACTCCATCAAAGTGGTTATACGTTTTTCCCCAAGCTAGATGTTCGTTATTCCCCATAAAAATGGAGGTGCCACCTTGAAAAATTGCCCCTGTGATATTGAGTCCTTCTTCACTACAAAGATGTGCTTCATAAAAAGAAAAGACTCCTTCAATTAAAAAGTGTGGATTGGTACATAAATAAGTATTACCGTCAGTTGTTTTTGTACTTCCAAGTGCAAAGGCATTCGAACCTAATCCAAAGCTTTTTTTATTAAATTCACCATCAACTGCCTCTCCTACTGCTCCAGCTACGCCACTCAATGCCGAGAAAGCAATGGTGTAAGTGGTAACTACATCTTTTGGATGAATGGGAAATGCTTTTTTTACAAATACTTCTTTTGGATGTGCTGCTGCATAAGCATTGATACCTTCACAAAAACCTTTTAGATAGGTTTTGTAAGCATCACTTAACTCATCAGTATCATATAATTTATCTACTAGTTCACGAGCACCAATAGCATGAGCAAAAAAATCACCAGCTGCTCCTTCTTTGCCGCTGTGTTTGGCCAACATTCCTTTGGACATTAGTAGTAGTTCTTGCATTCGATCGAATGCATCTTCCGCATTGGCCCAAGCTAAGCCATAAGCTACACCTGCATCAGTGGGCGCGAAAATATGTGGAACCCCATACTCATCGCGAGCGATGGTGACTGTACTGGGATCAACAATGTTTTGGGCTTGGGTTTGAAGGGTGAAAAGCAGTAAAAACGTGAATAAGAAATGTTTCATAGATATTATTATAATGAGTAGAGAGACAAGGCATGTCTTGTCTGTACGCGTGAGGGATAGTAGTGGTAGATTGGTGAAGTAGAAAGGTGGTGAAGCAACGCCTAGTAGGGCTGACAGCGGAAGACACTGCTAGGTGTATTTGCTGAACACCTTTTCTACGAGCCAACTACAAGCGAATAGCCCGACGCCATTTTTATGAATTTGTTTGTTCATGCGAGAACGCATGAACAAACAAATTCATAAAAATGGGGGCACGCCCAAATAAACAATGGAATAACGCGTAATATTAGGGCTACAGTGTATTTAAAAAAATATTTTCAATGAATGAGGAAGAGAAATCAATGAATGTGTAAAGTGATTAGTGTTTGTGATTATGACCATGGCAATGTTTTTTGTGTAATCGCCAATTAATGAGTTGTGCAATGGCCATTAGGCTGGTACCTAAACCAATGAGTGGGTGATTGTGTATTATAAAGGCGAGAAGGATAACAACAATGCTACTGATATAAAGAATGGTAGGTAAATATTGTTGATGACGTAGAAAATCGTTGTATAAGGTATAACCTCCGATGATAAAAGCAATAGGTAATAAAAATACTTCGAAAAGAGGATGAGATATAAAAGGAATGCTTACAAAGGAAGCTGTGACCAATAAAAGTGGCAATAATAAACAATGAACAGCACATAGAGCTGAGAGCCAAAAACCAATGGAATGAAGTTTGGAGGAAGATTGTTGTTGTATATTATTCAAAATAACTTTTTTATAGGTTTAAATCTTCTATAAATACTAATGTTAGTAGGTTGCATTTGCAAGTAGGTTGCAAATATAATAATTTCTGCTGTATTTTGTAAGTCGGAAAGCTTAATTTTTATAATTTTGGATAGCACAAGATTATTCCTGCTATTTATGAATCACAACTATGCAAGAACAGATTGCACATATTTTAAAACACCATCAATTGCGAGTAACTGCTTGTAGAAAGCAGGTAATCGCAGTTTTTTTAGATAAAAGACATGCAATTGGACATTCAGAACTGGAACGACAATTGGCAGATTTTGACCGAGTTACGATTTATCGCACCTTAAATACTTTTTTGGAGAAAGGTATTGTACACCAAGTGCCTGATGATGTGGGAGAAGCAAAGTACGCGCTTTGTTCGGATGATTGTGATGAACATGCGCATCAAGATGAACATGTTCATTTTAAATGTTTGGAGTGTAATAAATTGACTTGTATTGCAGAAATAGCTATTCCGAATCTTACCTTACCCAAAGGCTATGTCATGAAACATGCAACTTTATTAATTAAAGGATTATGTGAAGACTGTGGAATAGCCAACTAATTTTAACTATTGAAATCACATCATTTAATTTAGATATATTACCATGAGAAAATTATTATTCGTAGGACTGGTTTGTAGTGTGTTATTTGCTTGCGACACAGGCGATAAAAAAGCGAGCAAGTCTGATGACACAAAAGCAAAAACCGAAACGAAAGCAGAAAAAGCAGCTCCTGCTGCCTCTTCTGGTTTTGTATCCCCTCGTCCTCAATTGGCACAAGTACTAGCTAAAGCTAATAAGGTAGAGTATTTATTATATAACTTGGGCATGACCTTTGAATCGCCATCTGAAACAGAAGCGCAGCGTTTTTATGGGTATTTGCTGGATCAAGAAGCAGATTTGACCAATTGTAAGGGGAGCAATTATGATGGAAGTATCACTTTTAAAAATGATGAAGGAGATATTGTTTTTGGGATGGAGTTTAATTTACCTCAATTGTCAAATTGTAATCGAGTTGTGTTTGATTTAGATGGTAAGAAATACCAATTACCTTATAACGAACAAGGAATCAATTTTTACAACCAAGTATTACAATTGCGTCCTCAACCTGGACAAGCTCCACCACAAGGGCAATAATTCTTTGAGTTATAAAATGAACCACATAAGTTATAAAAGAGGTGAATCTCAAAGGAATCAGGGAACAAGAGTTAGCCTCTTAGCCCATTTGAAGTAAAAAACTTATTTTCCTTATGTGGTTTTTATGCAATGATTATTGAACAAAAAAAATCCCCACTCAAATTAATGAGTGGGGATTTTTTTATTAGTATTACTTAGCGATTCTTAGAATTTCTTAGAACGCTTAGCGGCTTTTGTTGCTTTATTTTGCTTAGGAGCTTTGGCTTTTTTACCATCTGGGCTACCTACACGAATCATTGCACAACGGAAACCAACAGTAGAAGATCCTTGATCTTCATCCATATAGCGACGAGTACCTGGTGATAAGTAGTAAGGAGGGTCTTGCCAAGAACCACCTTTGATTACTCTCGACTTATCACTAATAAGTGTCGTAGAATCAGAACGGTAAATAACACCAGACTCTTCATCACCATCACGGTAACTTCTTACATCAGACTTACGAATATTGGTACGATTTCCAATTTCGTCAGCTTGTAATTCACGATACTTGATACGACCTAAACTATCTTTAGGAGCAACTCCTCCAGAAGCATCCGTTTCACGTACTTTGAAAACATTACCACGGAATGGGTTAAAGTCTTCCGCATCCATAGTCGTCATTGGACGATATACATCCAATACCCACTCACTTACATTACCTGCCATATTATAAAGCCCAAAATCATTAGGTACAAAAGTACGTACAGGAGCCGTAATTTCTGCTTGGTCATTCAATTTACCAGCAATACCCATATAGTCACCACGTCCACGCTTATAGTTAGCTAACATGTTACCATGTTCCTTACCATGACGTTGTTGACGCATATTAGAACCTTCCCACGGATAGATTTTTCGATTCATAAATCGCTCTTCATCTTCCGACTCACTGATAATAGCTAATGCGGCATATTCCCATTCTGCTTCCGTAGGCAAACGGTAGTCTGGCAATAAGATACCATCATCAAAGCGTACATTACGTGTTTCTTCTTCACTATTAGGATCTAAGTTTTTCACTCCTTTTTTCACGACCCCTTGATACTGACCCAATAAGAAAGATTCTGTATTGAAGTGTTCTGCACCATATTGGTTAGGATCTTGCTCTAAGATACCCTCTTTCATCAACATCATCTCGTTTACACGATCCGAACGCCAACGGCAATATTCATTAGCTTGTTGCCAAGTAACTCCTACTACAGGATAGTCATTATAAGCAGGGTGACGGAAATAATATTTCACATAAGGCTCATTGTACGCCAACTCTTCCAACCATACTAAGGTATCAGGAAGTGCTTTATATACCAGTTCAGGATAAGTTTCACCGAAAATACGGCCCATCCAGTAAAGATATTCGCGATAGTGTACATTGGTTACCTCTGTTTCATCCATATAAAAGGAAGAAACCGTTACACGACGTGGAATATTGTGATACTCAAAAAGTACATCCTCATCTACATTACCCATTACAAAAGTACCCCCAGGTATCAAAACTAATCCAGGACCTGTTTTTTGTTCCTTTTCTTTGGCTACTGTAAAACCACCCCAATCTTTATCGTTGTAGTTCCACCCAGTAGCAGAAGAAGATTCTTTATTACAAGAGGACATGGCTGCCACTCCAGCTACAAGGAGTAATAATAGCGTTAACTTTGCTAAATTTTTCATTAGTCTATTGTCTTTATGCTAAAATATTAAAAATAAAATCAAAATGATTGTGCGGGAAAGATCGTTACAGGAAAATAACGAGAGCGACACAAAATTAGTATAAATAACTGAGTTTTTTTAAACCTCTATGCAACCCTACTCAAAAATTTCGGGACATTTACTGTCAGCATTTACTTTTTTGCGTTTTTTAGCCCAATAAGTTTGTCCAAAATCGAAAGTCATAGATACCTCGTGTGCATTGGCATTTACGCCCAAACTACCCAGTCGATAATCATAACTATATCCAAATCGGAAAACACCCGCTTTTACACCCGCCATAAAAATAAGCGCGTCCATATTATTAAATGTATGTCGTGCCCACACACCACCAAACAAAGCTCCTTTTCCTAAATAAGCACCTGCATTGATTTGATTGACAGGCCCTTGATTCACAAACAATACATTTGGGCTAATATAAAATCGTTTGAATCCACGTCGTGGTTTGGACGTATAAAATACATAACCCAAATGAAAAGCACTTCGTACATGTAAACTATTTTCAGGATCTTCGGCTGTTGTAAAACTTACACTAGGTCGAGTAATATGCTTAAAGGATGCACCAATATACAATTGATCGGTATAAGCAACCATCCCTAGTCCCAAATCCAGTCGATGAATGTTATTCGTTTCTTGCAAACCCGCAAAACTACCTGGAATAATATCGCCAGTGGTGTCATCAATCATATCAGGAAGTACCACTTTATCCCAATTTAGATTTTTTTGGAGGTAACTCACCTGTGCGCCTGCTTTCAACAATAATTTATCATTCAACTGCAATTGGTAGGCATACTGACCCGATACCAAATACGTATTATAGATACCCCCAGCACGATCTGCAAGAACAGAAAGCCCAAAACTACTGTTTAATTCTTCAAAATGCTGATCGTAGGCAATACCCATAGTCAACCAAGCATTATTAAAGGAAGGATACTGATGGCGATAGTTAACCGTCACGCGTGGTTCGGATGTAAAACCAATCATTGACGGGTTTAAATGATAGGGAGCTGTATAAAATTGGCTAAATTCTGGATCTTGTGTCCAACCTTTTTTGACCAAACAACAACTAACTATTAAAAATAGTATTAGACATTTCGTTTTCATAAGACATTCGTCTGGGTATGAGGAAAAATTTTGGCAAATTTACCAAAATCTTTCAGGGGACAATAAGGGAGGGAATAAAAGACTAATGACCCTACCCTATTTTTGATAGTTCGAGTCAAAAAACATTCCAGAGACTAACGGGTTTTGACTAAGTATTATTGTAACAAAGATTAATTAGTTTTGGGGCGTGTCTTTTTCTTTTCGTTCTTGTTCATGCATGAACAAGAACGAAAAGAAAAAGACCAGGCTATCCGCTTGTAGTTTTCTCGTAGAAAAGGTGTTCGGCAAATACACCTAGCAGTGTCTTCCGCTGTCAGCCCTGCTAGGTGTTGCCTCTCTACCCTTCTACTTCGCCAAGCTACCGCTACTATCCTTCACGCAAAAACAATGACTGAATGTGTGAATGAGCGAATGACTGAATAAGTACTACGTTATTTTTTATAGAATCTGTGTTAATCCGTGTAATCGGTGGTTAACTAATTTGTCATCAAAAAGATAGCAAGTCTACTTCATATATATTATAATATCCTGTTTTGAAATATCATGCAAATAAAATCACCCACTATGCATAAGCGAATAACCAAGAGTTTTATCTGTTTATTAATCTGCTTATTTCACTTGAGTAGTGTATGGGCACAAAGTCAAAAAAATATCCAATTAAATTGGACAGATGATACGCGCCAAGTATGGATTGGTAATAATCAGTTTGCAGAAAGTCCCACTTTTAAGGAGTCGAAGTTTATCCCTTCAGAGCACCCATTTCCTATTTATACCCAACAAATCCCCTTGAATAAAGGTGGTGACTTAGCCGTAAAGATCGAAAATGCACAATTTGAAGTACTAGAGCTAAGTGATGTGCTTCAACAAAAAGCAGAGGGTTTTTTGACTAATGAAGTGATATTACAAAAGGAGTTAATTAACATCCAAAAGCGACCTTTTGCCCAAATCAGTATTGTACCTCTTCGTTATAATACACAAGGACAGCTAGAGCGATTGGTATCATTTGATATGGATATACAAGTCAAACCTTTTAAGAATAATCGAGCGTTGGCAAAGTCAGGTTCTAATGAGTATGTCAATAACTCTATCCTCAATCAAGGTGCTTTTTATAAATTTCGAACCAGTGAGGAAGGTATTCATCGAATAGATGCTTCTTTTTTGGAGGCTTTGGGAATTAATGAAACGGTTTCGATTAACAATATCCGCATTTATGGAAATGGTGGAGGTACCTTAGATGAAAAGGCAGGTCATAATTACGTGGATGATGTCTTAGAAAATGCCATAGAAGTGGTTGATCAAAATAATAATGGCAATTTTGATGGGAATGATTACCTCTTATTTTATGCACAAGCTCCTCACCAATGGAAATGGAACGAGCAAAATAAACGCTATGAATTTAAACGACACTTTTATAGTGATTATACCCACTACTTTTTCAACTACGATATTGGGGCAGGTAAACGAATTGAAACCATCAATCCTAGTGGACAAGCCACTGATATAGTAGATAGCTTTGATGATTATGCGATTCATGAAACAGAAACATGGAACTTAGGCGAAAGTGGACGTCGCTGGTATGGAGAGGTGTTCGATATTGTATTGACACAAGATTTACCCACCTTCAATTTTCCAAACATTGTTCCGAATAGTGATATTACGATGGAAGGACGTTTTGCTGCAAAAGCGATTTATAATAGAAGTCGTTTTCAAGTAACAGTGAATGGGGAGCGTTTTAATTCGAGCTTTATAAATACAGTAGGGGCAAGTTTTGAAGATCCTAAAGCCCGTTCCACCTTATTAGTAGAAACAGTACCTGCATCGAGTGATAGAGTGCCTGTAACAGTTAACTTTGAAAAGAGTGATGCGACTGCTGAAGGTTGGTTGGATTATATTGCGCTGAATGCTCGCCGCCAACTACAATTTACAGGTGGTCAGATGTCTTTTAGAGATGCTTTATCCGTAGGAGAGAATAAACAAAGTGAGTTTAGAGTAGGAAATGCGAGTAATGCAACTATTTGGGAAATAACAAATCCTACCGAAGTACGACAAATACAAACGGAAACAAATGGCAATACTGATGTTTTTAGCCTTCCCACGTCTACTCTACGCCAATTCATAGCTTTTGATGGTAGCCAGTATTTTAAGCCAGAAGCTATTGGCGAAATCGCTAGTCAGAATCTACACGAACTGACCTTTCCTGATATGTTGATTATCACACCCAATCAATTTTTAGGAGCGTCGGAACGCTTAGCTGATTATCGGCGTCAAAATGATGGTTTAGAGGTATTAGTAGCAGACCTCGATCATATTTATAATGAGTTTTCTTCTGGTACACCTGACTTGACAGCTATTCGAAATTTTGTGAAAATGTTTTACGATCGTGCAGAGGAGGATATTAATAAAATGCCACGTTTCCTTTTACTCATGGGAGACGCTTCTTATGATTATAAAAATTTGGGCAAACATACCGAAGATGCGAACATTATTCCTACCTATCAAAGTATGGAATCGGTATTGACAATTCAAACTTTCTGTACCGATGACTATTACGCTTTATTAGATGATGATGAAGGGGTGAATATGAATTTTTCAAACCTAGGATTGGATATTGCTATGGGAAGATTACCTGTTAGCACAGTCGAAGAAGCCGAATTGTTGGTTGATAAAATTATTCGTTACAATTCGAAGGAAGCATTAGGAGCTTGGCGAAATGATATAGCCTTTGTAGCAGATGATGAAGATGGAAACTTACATTTTCGTCAAGCAGAGCGACATGCTAATCGAATAGATACGGAAAATGAAGCGTATAATTTATACAAAATTTATTGTGATGCGTATCCACAATTGGCAACTCCTTCAGGAGGGCGTTATCCAGATGTAAATGAAGCAATACAAAATCGTATTTTCTCAGGTAGTTTAATAATGAATTATGTAGGACATGGCGGGCCAACAGGTTGGGCAGAAGAGACTATTTTGAGTCAGACGGAGATACAAAAATGGGAGAACAAAAACCAAATGCCTTTATTTATTACAGCAACCTGTAGTTTTAGTAAATATGATGACCCAGAAGAAACATCGGCAGGGGAGTTATTGATATTAAAACCTGATGGTGGGGCTGGTGCTATCGTAACCACTGTACGTTTGGTGTTGGCTGGTGATAACTATGATATGAATAAAGCCTTTTTAGATCGACTCTTTAAATATGCTAACCCAACTACGGGTCGAATGCCACGCTTGGGAGAAGCGATGCGAATAGCAAAAAATGATGCAGCACATACGAGTATCAATAATCGTAAATTTACTTTATTAGGTGATCCCGCCATGCGTTTAGCTTATCCTGAACACCGAGTGGTAACTACAAGTATAAAGCGAGTCGATGCATCGAATGAGGAGGTAGATACCATACAGGCTCTAACCACAGTAGAGATTTCAGGAGAGATCGTTGATTTTAAAGGTTTACCGATGGAAGATTTCAATGGCTTAGTATATCCAGTGGTATTTGATAAAGAATTGGAATTGAAAACACTTGCGAATGATGAACGTAGTCGCGTAGAGGCGTTTGAGTTGAGAAATAGTGTGATTTTCAAGGGGAAAGCAAGTGTGAAAAATGGGAAGTTCAGTTTTACCTTCGTTGTACCCAAAGATATTTCCTATCAGTATGGAACAGGGCGTGTAAGTTATTATGCCGAAAATGGAGTTACGGATGCACATGGTTTTACTGAAAATATCATTATTGGAGGTATTGAAGATGGTTTGAGTGGGGATGGAAAAGGCCCCAATATTCAAATTTATATGAATGATGATCGCTTTGTATTTGGAGGCGTTACCAATCCGAGTCCTGTATTATTGATTCGTTTGGAGGATGAAGATGGTATCAACACAGTCGGAAATGGTATTGGGCATGATTTGACTGCTAAAGTGGATGGTGATAATTTTAATATAATAGTACTGAATGAGTATTATAAAAGTGAAGTCGATAATTATCGAAAAGGGGAGGTGCAGTATCCTTTATCAGATTTAGAACCAGGAGAACATAGTATAGAAGTAAAGGCTTGGGATATACATAATAAGTCGGGTACTGGATATACTGAATTTATTGTGGCTGAAACTGCGGAACTTGCTTTACGTAATGTACTAAACTACCCGAATCCTTTTTTTGATAAAACTGCTTTTTGGTTTGAGCATAATCGAGTAGGAGAGGAGCTAACCGTCACCGTACAAATTATGTCTTTATCTGGACGTGTTATTAAAACCATTCGTGAAGAGTTTGTGGCGGAGGGTTTCCGAGTGGATCATTTGGAGTGGGATGGCTTGGATGAATTTGGGGAGCCGATTGGTCGTGGTACGTATATTTATCGCGTGAGTGTGGTGGGTGCTGATAACACAAAGGCAAGTAAGATACAGAAGTTGGTGATATTAAAATGATTGTGCGAAGTGCGATGACTTAGCAGCCTTCAGGCTGTATTTTATCGGCAGACCACCAGCGTCCTCGTTGGTGTTACCTTCGTCGGACGTTAATCGTTTAATCGTCGGACGTTAAATTTAGAAATTAATAAAAGCTTTTATAAGAGCTAAATAGTCAAGAATAACTAAAAATGGTATATTTGCAAAAAAAAATAATCGAAGGACGCAACGTTTTGATGCAAATTACAGCCTAATAAGTAGAAAATTTATTTGATCATTAAAATCATTTTAGACCTTGCCTACCTTTACATAGTTTACTTATTATTTACTATTTTATTTGATGAGGTCAGTAAACCATCAAATTTCTTTAAAATATTATAAATCATGTCAACAAAGTTGTTTAAGATTATTGGGGCGGTTTTATGTAGTATCCTTTTGTTTGGGGAGACAGCCGTTGCTCAAATTGACATTGGAGATCTGGGAGGGCAAGGAGACTCTACCAGTACATGTTTTAACACTGTATTTACTTCTATTCCTTTTCTTCGTATTAACCCTGATGGGCGAACAGGTGGAATGGGGGATGTAGGATTGGCAACAGCTCCAGATCCTGCTTCTATGTACCACAATGCTTCAAAATTGGCTTTTGCTCAGAAGCGTATGGGATTATCATTAACGTATACGCCTTGGCTTAGAGAGTTGGTTAACGATATTTATATTGCTTACTTATCTGGTTATCGCAAAATTGGTGATAATCAAACAATAGGCTTATCGTTGCGCTATTTTTCACTGGGTAATATTAGTTTTACCGATTTTTCGGGACAAAGTATGGGTGAATATCGTCCAAATGAGTTTGGATTGGATTTAGCTTATTCTCGTAAATTATCAGATTACTTAGGAATAGGTGTTACTTTAAAGTATGTGCGTTCTGACTTAGCTAAAGGACAACGTACAGGAGCTAATAACATTATTAAAGCGGCTCAGGCTGTAGCAGGTGATGTTTCTTTATATTACCAAAACCCAGATTTGGAGTTATTTGGTAATGAGGCTAAATTGGCTTTTGGAGTTGCTGTTACGAATATTGGTAATAAGGTATCTTATACCGAAGATAAGGATCGTGACTTTATTCCGATTAACTTAGGATTAGGTGCTTCTTTGACTGCTAATTTTGACGACTACAATAAGTTGATGATTGCGGCAGATGTTAACAAATTACTAGTGCCTACACCAGATGCTTCTATTGATCCTGAAGATCCTAATTATCCTCGTAACCGTAACTTACTTTCTGGTATGTTTGGATCGTTTGGAGATGCGCCAGGTGGCTTCAAAGAAGAAATGCAAGAATTGATGTATTCGTTTGGTGCAGAGTATTGGTATAACGAACAGTTTGCGGTACGTTTAGGGCACTTCAACGAGCATAGATGTAAAGGAAATAGAAAGTATTTGACGCTTGGTTTAGGTTTGCGTTATAGTGTTTTTGGTTTGAACTTCTCTTATATTGTTCCTACCTCTAACCAACGTAACCCACTGGATAATACACTTCGTTTCTCATTGACTTTCGACTTCGAAGATGCGGAATAGAAAACAATAATAATCTAATGAATTAATAAAGGCGATATAGTTTCAAAACTGTATCGCCTTTTTTATTTAGAGGATTATGAAATCAGGATCACTCTTAGTTGGTATGTTTTATTGTTGTTGATCTACTAATTGCGTAGCTGTTATTTTAATATCTTTTACAGGACGTTGTGCTTGTGTTTCCACATTTGCTATTTTATCAATCACTTCCAAGCCTTCTATTACCTCTCCGAAAACAGTATAATCACCATCTAATTCAGGAGTACCCCCAAGAGTCGTATAGGTGTCTATTTGTTGAGTAGTAAATTGTTTTCCTGTTTGTTTACTCAATTCGTTTAGTTCATTTTGAGAGTATGTTTTGCCTTGTACAAAGTAGAACTGCGACCCCGAAGAGAGCTTGGTGGGATTGGTAGCATTTCCACGTCGAGAAGCGGCTAATGCTCCTTTTTTGTGAATACAACCAGCCGCAAATTCAGCATCAATGGTATATCCAGGTCCACCTTGTCCTAAGTTACGTTCTGTAGGTGCCCCTTTTGAATCGGGATCACCTGCCTGAATGGTAAATTGTTTGATTACTCGATGAAAGAGGAGGTCTTTATAAAAACCGTCATTGACTAATTTTATAAAATTGTCTCGATGTTTGGGCGTATTATTGTAGAGTTTAACTTTTAAATCTCCCGCAGAAGTATTGATTAAAACAACTTGTTCTTTCTCTGCTTGTTCGCAAGAGATCCACATACCAGCAGTGAGTGACAGGAATAAGAAAAGGATACCGTATTTTTTCATTGGTGTTGAGGGGGTTTAGTAAACAAATGAAGAGATAAGTACTTAGACAAAAGTTCTTTCGCAAAAAAACACATAAGAAAAATAAGCAGCATAAGCAGTCTGATCAATAATATAAAGAATTGATGAAATCAAGATAGAAAAAGAGCAAATAAGAGTCGTCAAAGACGACAGCTAATGTGGACTTTGATCATCTTGTTTATAAGAGCAATTGATGTATCAAAATCTTATGTGGCTTATTTTTCTTATGTGGTTTAAGATTTAGAATGGTTGAAAAATTTATATCCAGGTACATAAGTTAGAGATTAGTAATCAATCTCAAAATAATGTAGAGCTTGTTCTTTCAATAATTGCTCCTCTTTTTCAATATTTTTAAGATTGACAGGCATATTTTTGACACCTTCATAATGCGGCCAGCCTTCTTCATCTCTACCTGTATAGCTAAAATAACCAATTTCGCTTAATAAACGGCAAACAGCGATATGCATTAGGTCTTGTTTTTCTTCTTTTGTAAAAGAATCGGGAATAAATCCCAGCTCTTGTACACCAATCAGAAACAAAATAGATTGTAAGTCGGGAAGCCGCCCAAATTGATCTTTAAGGCTGTATCGAAGTTTTTTCCATCCGCGTTTAAAACGTAGTTGTTCCTCCTTATCGGTTGTAGATAGTTCTTTTTTCATAAATCCCTAACAATTAAGCTCCCTATGGAGTTGCAAAAAAGCCACCAGAAAATAATTCTGATGGCTCTGTTTGAGTGTGTTTAAATAGTTAATGACCTATTTTGTGAATCTAATTTATGCTTCTTGTGTAGCTTGATGAGCTTTTACTAATTCTTGCTGTACATCGGCAGGAACAGGAGCAAATTCAGCAAATTTCTGACTATGCTTGGCAGCTCCTTGTGAGAGAGAGCGCAAAATAGACGAATATTTATATAGCTCCATCAAAGGCACTTTAGCAGTTATTTTTTGATAGTGTCCGCTTGCTTCCATGCCCATAATAATAGCACGTCTTGTATTGAGGTCAGCAATTACATCTCCCATCGAATCACCCGACACCAGTATTTCTACCAGATGAATAGGCTCCATTAGTTTGGGCTTTGCTTCACTAAATGCTTGCTTGAATGCTTGAGCAGCAGCAATTTTAAAAGCCATATCATTTGAATCTACAGGGTGCATTTTACCATCGTATACACTCACTCGAACATCTCGTACATAAGAACCTGTTAAAGGGCCATCTTCCATACGTTCGAGAATTCCTTTTTGGATAGCACTCATGTACTTTGCATCAATGGCACCACCTACAATACAGTTGTAGCATACAAATTTTCCACCCCATTCAAGATCAAATACTTCAGGATCTTTACGTACATTCAGTCCTTCTGGTTTGGGCATTCCTTCATAATAGGGTTCCACTAGAATATGCACTTCTCCAAACTGACCAGCTCCACCCGATTGTTTTTTGTGGCGGTAACTTGTTTTAACCGACTTTTGAATAGTTTCGCGGAAAGCTACTTTGGGCTTTTCCATGCTAAATTTCACCTTATATTGATTTTCTACTTTCCAGCGAGCCATAGAAAGGTGCAATTCCCCTTGACCATACAACAATATTTGTTTCAATTCTTTTGAATGCTCCAATATAAGGGTAGGATCCTCTTGTTGTAATTGAGTCAATGCCTGCACCAGTTTTTCCATATCATTTTTGTTCTCCGTATCTACTGCTACTTGAATACGTGGAGAAGGGAACTCGATAGGAGCAATCCGATAAGGGTTGTTTTTTTCGTGGAGGGTGCTGTTAGTAGGCGAGCCTTTTAATTTTACAGTGATACCAATATCACCAGCAACAAGTTTGTCAACCTGTTCTCGTTTTTTTCCGTTGATTACAAATATTTGATTGATTCGTTCGCTACCTTGAGTGACCGAGTTAGTCAGGTCATCACCTGATTTGATACTACCAGAGTAGACCTTGAAGTAAGAAATATTACCTAAATTGGCTTCCGATGCTGTTTTAAATACAAATAAACAAGCGGGACCATTTGAATCGCAAGCCAGCGTTTTACCACTCATTCGTGTGGCAGGAGGCATATCAACTGCGGCAGGAGCAATATCACGAATAAAGCCCATGACACGACCACTACCCATATTGCGTTTTGAAGAACAACAGAATACAGGGTAAATATCATGATTAATCATAGAGGCTTTCATGCCTTGTGCCATTTCTTCTTCCGAAAGTTCTCCTTTATCAAAATACAATTCCATTAAAGACTCATCATTTACGGCTACTGCCTCCACGAGTTCATTATGTAATTGATCTGCTTTTGCTTTTTCTTCATCTGGAATAGGGAGTTTTTCAGGTTTCCCACCATCAGCAGGAAATTTATACATCGTCATTTTTAGTACATCAATAATAGCATCAAAATCTTGTCCTTGTGTATAAGGATACTGCACTACTACCACATTATTTCCAAAACGCTCTTTTGCTTGATCTACTGTATTAACAAAATCCGATTTGTCACTATCTACTTGATTGACAACAAAAAGAGTAGGTAACTTAAATTGGTTGACATAGTCCCAGATAATTTCTGTTCCTACCTCAACTCCATTTTGAGCATTCAAAACAATCACACCTGTATCAGCAACACTCATAGATGAAATCACTTCGCCTACAAAATCATCATAACCAGGAGTATCTAAGATATTGATTTTGTTATCTTTCCACTGAATGTTCATTAAAGAACTGAAGATTGAGTTACCACGTTCACGCTCTAAATCATGAAAGTCAGAAACAGTATTTTTATCTTCGACAGTGCCTCGTCGAGTAATGGCTCCAGCTTCGAATAACATTGCCTCTGCAAGGGTAGTCTTACCGGAGCCAGCGTGGCCCAACAGTACGACATTTTTAATTTTCTTGGCATCATGTGCTTTCATATGCGATTGTTTTATGTTATGGAAAAAAGGAATAGTCTTATAAGCAATACATTTATATTGATTAAATATAATTTATAATTTGAAAGGTAGGCAGTTTTCACACTGCGCTAAAAAGGAAGGTAGTCTCTAAATAAAAAAGATACGAATGTTAGTTCGTAATTAAATATAAGAAAAATCAAATAAAAATTGGACTTTAATTAGACTTTTTATAAGGAAGTGGAAGGAGTTTATGCAAGAAAGAAACAATAAAACTAGAAATGACTATCTTCAAGCTCATAAAATGAGGAGCCTCTTAAACAAAAAGACCTTGCATACATCTATGTAATGTACCTTTTTTAGCTATTATCTCAAATTCATTTATTATGCAAAAAAGTAAAATCCAAATCTCCTACGCCTTACGTCCACTCATGGGACTTATGATAGCCCTTTGTATACTATGTACCCATACTTCTTGTGAAGATACAATGGGAGTAGATTGCGAAGCCAATATCAGTAATTTTTCCCTTTCAACGAATAGTTTTGAGCCAGGAGAAACCATTTCAGGATCGGTAAGTGTAATTGGCAGTATCGATTTAGATGATGTGGTGACACTACGCACTATTGTGTCGCTCTATCTGTCAACAGACAATGTGGTAGACGATAGTGACATTATTCTTAGTGCATTTGTCGATAATGCCGCTTCTGGCGATGGCATTTTGACCTACGATCAAATCTATATTCCTTTTGATCTGCCTGAAGGTAATTATTCGGTCATTGCCCATATTATTCCACAAGCTTGTTCTGATGGCACTTTTACAGTAGAAGATACCGAGAAGAAAAATGTATTTGTAGGAGGGTAAAAAACAAGTTTGATTTATATTTTGGGCGTGCCCAATATGCAAAAAGCGCAATAACCGAAAACGGTTATTGCGCTTTTTGCATATTGGTCGGGCTATTCGTTTGTAGTTGTCTTGTAGCAGCTAGTTCGGCTAATGTCCTAGCGGTGTCTTCCGCTGTCAGCCCCGCTAGGTCAAGCCTCTCAAGGCTGCTACTTCACCAAGCTACCACTGCTATCCCTCACGAAAAACAATGATTGGATGACGGGTTGACTGCATGATTGGGTGTGCGTTACACTATATCCAATCATGCAGTCATCCAATCATCCGATCACCAATTATCATCGCACATTCCTACATTCCCTTACCTATCTGAAAAGCCAAAGAAGTATTGACAAACAAATTGGTATAGTTATGTTGTACAATACTACTTTTTTCTTGTACTGGCATAAAACCATAATTAGCAGTCAAGGCAAATTGCAAGCGGTTATTGAGGCGGATTTGCCCCCCACCCGTTATACCAATATCAAAAGGGTTAATACTATGGCTTTCGTCAAACTCTTCTTCAATTTGATGTAAAAATAAGGCACTTACATAGTCATCGTAGGAATCAAATACCGATTCTTTACCTGCATATTGCCCAATGTCTAAGCGAGCCGTACCTTTATTTTCACCATTTAATAAGTAAGCGACTCTAGCACCAAGATTGACACCCAAACGATCATTTAGTTGCCAAACCAAACTAATAGGCACTTCCAAATATTGTAAATTATATTCTCCTTGTACATTTCCTGCCAAGAAGGTTTCTACGTAATTGGTTATTTCTTCATCTTGAATCGTAAAAACAATCGGCCAAATGGTGTCTGAATTGGGTACATACGTTTCGTATTTTACCCCTGTAATATTATAAATTAATTCTGATTGTAGGGAAATATCGTCATTCACTTTCCAATTTACATAAACTCCCATATTTGGATTTAATACAGGCTTTCCACTATCAGTATCAGGATTAAAAGGACCAATGATTACGCCTCCTGTCATTCCCCCTCTAACACCATAAGTAAGCTTTTGAGCCATTAGGTTATCAGAAAAGACGAATAAACTGATGAGAAGCAATAGTGTAAAATTTGTTTTCATGGGTAATGATTTTTTGGGATGTATGAGAAATGGTCTATAGCATTTGTTAAGTATTAGTACTGAAAGGAGATGAATTATTATTTATTTAAGTATTTCTATTTTGCCACCGTATTTTAGTACATCTTCATCAAATAATTGATAAATATACTGTCCAGGTATCAACTGTTGTAGGGATACAGTGAATTGGTCACCTGTACCTAATGTTTGAACGAACTGCTCTCTACCTGCTAAATCAAATAATTTGAAACTTGCATTTCGCAATGATTCACTACTAGTGAGATGTAATATATCGCTAACTGGGTTAGGATAGGTTTTTACCTGTAATTCTGGAAACATGGGTACATTGACGCCCGTTGTATAATCAATAGATAATTCATCAATATAAAGGGTGCTTCCTTTTTCGGCAATAAACAAATGACCGTATACACTAGGTACGCAAACAATGGTGATTGAGTCGGGAGTCTCTTCCGAAAAATACTCAATAGGTAGATTGAAGTGCGTATATTCATCAACAACATCACCTACTTGAAGCCATGCTTCTGCTAAGGTATCTTTCTTTTGGGCGGTTTGGTTGTATTTTGTTAATTGGAGATAAATGGCACATGAATCACCATTAACAGGAGTGTACATATAATAACCCTTAAAATGGGTGGGTTTGTCAGTAAAAGGAACCCCCAATTTTAGGGAAGAGATAGGATTCGAGTCATTAGGATCAAAAGTACCTAGTGATAAATTGCCTGTAACAGGTAAGCCTGCAAAGAGGTCAAACTCATCCGTAACCATTTTTGCGGCATAGTTGCCAGCATATACTTTTTCGGTTTCTTTAAAAGTAGTAATGGGTGCTGAAGGAGCTAATGCAGCAATTCGATTGGCTGTTGTCCAGGGACCAGCAGGCTCTTCATAATTATAGAGGGTATCAAGTGTCCATTCTTCTAAATTACCATGTTCAATCATTTCTCCTTGAGCATGGGTTTGTGGAGAAAGGCAGAAAAAAGCTAGTATAGCCCAAATATATTTCATGTTGGTACTGTTCGTGTTAAAAGAGAAGTAAGGATGCAAAATAAAACTAACAAGTATTAGTCAATGTATAAAATAATCAACAATTACACCAACTAATTCAACAAATATACCTTATTCTTCTACCAAAATACTAATTATCCACCTAAAAAACAGCATAAAGAGGGAAATAAGCGATAAATTTAACAATTTAAAAATGTACTAATACAAAAAAGGTCTCATCAAATGAATGATGAGACCACTTTGTTAATAGTCAGTATGTAATAAGTGTATTTGCTTATTTATCCATCAAGTTAACACTTCTATTGATGAACTCTGTAAGCTTTGCACCAGTTAGCATGTTCTGTTGTAATAAGGCTAAATCATATAGTTGATTAGCTATATGCTCTTGGTTCTCTTTTTTACGTTTAGCTAACATTTTAGAAATAACAGGGTGATTGGTGTTAATAACCACATTATACATGTCAGGCATATCACCATAAGGAGAAGCTCCACCGATATTACTCATATCTTTCATACGGCGAATAAACTCTGGGCGAGTAATAACCAATGGCTTATCATTTGGAGTCAATGGCTTTAGGGTCACACTCACTTGTTGATTATTCACGGTGTTCAAGAAAATATCTTTAACCTTTGTTTCTTGATCTTCAGAAAGTACTGATTCGTAATTTTCATCTTTTTCAATCAAGTTATCAAGCGTATCGGCATCTACTCGTTTAAACTGGGTATTTTCGATGAGGCTTTCGACTTTCCCGATGAAGTGAGGATCGAGCATGGCATCAAATTTCAATACTTGATAGCCTTTTTCAATAGCCGACTCTACATAAGCATGCTGGCTATCGCCTCCATTAGAGTATAAGTAAACGAGCTTTCCATTTTTATCTGTCTGTACTTCTTTTACTTCTTCCTCAAATTCCTCAAAAGTAAAGAGCTTTCCATCTGTAGTTTCGAGTAAACAGAATTTTTTTGCTTTTTCGTAAAACTTATCTTCGGTTAGCATTCCGTATTTGATCAATACGCCTGTATGTTCCCATTTTTCATTGAACAACTCCCGATCTTTACGGAACATCTCGTCGAGTTTGTCTGCTACTTTACGGGTAATATATTTATTGATTTTCTTAACCTCTGGATCTGCTTGTAAATAACTACGAGATACATTTAATGGAATATCTGGAGAATCAATAACTCCGTGTAGTAGCATTAAGAAATCAGGAACAATTTGCTCTACTTGGTCGGTAACAAATACCTGATTACAGTAAAGATGAATTTTGTCCTTGCGGATTTCAAAATTATTATTGCGGATTTTAGGGAAGTATAGAATACCTGTTAGCTGGAATGGATGATCTACATTGAGGTGAATCCAAAAGAGTGGTTCTTCTCCATAAGGATATAACTGGCGGTAGAAACTCATATAGTCCTCATCGGTAAGGTCGGCTGGTTTCTTTTTCCAAAGAGGGTCAGTATCGTTGATAATATTGTCGAGAATATGCACTTCTGGTTCTGCATCTTCTTCGGCTCCTTCTGGTGGAGCTACTTTTTCTTCTGTTGTACCAAATTTGATTTCAACAGGAAGGAAGCGACAGTACTTGGTGAGTAGTTCTTGAATACGGTTATTAGCTAGGTATTCGTTGGCTTCTTCTTCTACATGAAGAATAATATCAGTACCTCGTTCTTCTTTTTCGATTTCATCAATTTCATAGGTAGTAGATCCATCTGATTTCCAATAAACAGCAGATGCATCTTTCCATGATTTGGTTCTGATTTCTACTGTATGAGCTACCATAAAAGCAGAGTAGAAACCAAGCCCAAAATGTCCAATCACTGCATTGGCATCTTTATATTTTTCGGCAAATTCTTGCGCACTAGAAAAGGCGATTTGTGTAATATATTTTTCGACTTCTTCTTTGGTCATTCCGATTCCCTTATCGCTAATAGTCAGTGTTTTTGCTTCTTCATCGAGAATGACTTCTATTTGAAGATGTCCTAAATCACCTTTTACTTCTCCTTTTGAGGATAAGGTGCGTAGTTTTTGAGTGGCATCTACTGCGTTGGCTACCAATTCGCGTAAAAAGATTTCCTGATCGGAATATAAGTAACGCTTAATAATCGGTAGTATGTTTTCCGTTTGAACGTTGATCGTACCTGTTTGCATAATTGCTAAGTTCGGTTTTTATATTTTGAGAAAATGGTTTTCGCGTGAGGGATAGTAGCGGTAGCTTGGCGAAGTAGAAACTTAGAGAGGCTTGGACTAGCAGGGCTGACGAAGGAAGACACTGCTAGGACTTTAGCCGAACTTGTTTTCTAAGAGGCAACTACAAGCGGATAGCCCGACCCTATTTTTGCCAATCGAAACCTGTCAGCTTGGAAAAACCTAACAGCTTGATTGGCAAAAATAGGGGCACGCCCATATATTATTAACATTTATGGATTAATCAAAAGACATTCCATTAGTAGAATGCTGCCAAAATGTCGCTTTATGGTGTTTTGGTAAAAAAAATGCTTCCTGAATGACAGTTTTTAGGAGGGAATAGGATGACGGAATGTCATTGTTTGTGGAGTTCTTTTTTGATATGGGTGAGGTATTCTTGTTTTTGTTCTTCGCGAAGCAGACGGGCAGATTGGGTGTAATATTGGTGTTTTTCTAGGAATTGAATTTGTTTTTGTTGCCATTCTTTTTCATTAATTACATCATCGTGTATCATTAGTTCGTCGCGAAGCGTGGCTCCAATTTCATAGAAATCATCGCGTCCAAGATAGTCAACATCGGCATCACAGATAATTTTTTCACTTAATGATTGTGGTTCATAATTGATCCGTGTTGATAGAATAAGTTGACAAATAGTGTGGATTTGGGTAGGAGAGTAGCCGAATTGTGGAAGAAAGGATTGGGCAATTTGGCATCCTGCTTTTTCGTGTTGAATGCGAGTGTGAATAAATCCTGAATCGTGTAATAATGCGGCTGTTTTGAGTAAAATTAGTTCTGTGCCAGTGATGTTTTCAAGGCGGGCAAGGCGACAAGTGGCTTTGTATACGTCGATGGCATGATGAAAACCGTGATAGTAGAGTTTGTCTGGTAATTCGTCTTTGAGTTTTTGAAGAAACTTTTGTTTGAATTGTAAGAAGTCGATTTGTGCTTCTTGAATGAGTTGATGTTCTTGTATGATTTTTTGGTGTATACTTATTTTTTCTTTTATGGTTTGTTGAACTTCAGGGTCTACTACATTAGTGGCGAGTCGGATGACTTCTTGATAAGCTTGTTGGAGGAGGATTTGTGCTTTGGGGTGATCGTTGGCGAGTAAAACTTGATAACAAACCCACATATTGCGGAGGGTCATTATCTCGTCGTTTTGATCTAGATATTGAATGAGTTCTAGTACCTTGATCAGTGCGCGATCTTCTTCTTGGTTGTATAAATCGAGTTCGGCTAATGCGCCTAGTGATTCCATAGACCAATGTAGCAAACCTAGTTGTAAACGTATTTTGAGACTTGCTTGAATATTTAACTTTGCTTGCTCTATTTGTTCGAGTCCTAATTGTGCATAGCCCTTGTTCATGAGGCAGTAGGCTTGTATTTTTTCGATTTTTAAATCTTGGGCAATTTGTAATGCTTGTTGTTGGAAGTGGATTGCTTGTTGGTATTTTCCTTGTTTTTCGTGGGTAATTCCTAGTCCAAGCAAAACGATACATTCCCCTTTTCGGCTATTGATGGATCGATTGATATGAAGAGCTTGTAAATGGTATTCATTTGCTTTTTCGTATTGCCCTTGAGCTTGGTAGGTACTTGCTAGGTTGTGTAGTAACATACTTTGCCCTCGTCTATCGCCTGTATCTTGGTCAATTTTTAGGGCGCGTTCATAAAACTCTTGTGATTTGAGGTATTCCCCTTTATTGAGGGCAATTACGCCAATACTATTGGCAATGCTGCCTTCTAGGTGTTTATCTCCAATTTGGTGAACAATTTGGAGGGCTTTTTCATAATGTTTAGATGCTATATCTAGTTCGCCTTTCTCTTGAAAAATCCGTCCTAATGCAACAAAAATAGTAAATCGCTCCCGCACATATGCTTTGCCTTCTCCAGGTACTTCTGTGGCTTGTAGTAATACTTTTTGGGCTTCGGTATATTTTCCTAATAAGATCAAAAGTTCCCCCATTTGATAGCTTGCTTTCATTTCCCAAATTGGGAGATTGAAGGTGTCAGCTAGTTGAACTGCTTTTTGGGCTAATTGTAGGGCTTGGTGATAATCATCTACTTCTTGGAAGTAGGAAGCTTCTTTTAATAAGAGAGAGACTTCTTTGGAAGGTAGATTTAGTTTGGGAAATAAGTTTCGTAGAATCTTAAGTTGTTGTGCTTGTGCTTTACGATCTCCTAGAAGTTTGTAAATATCTTCGAGGTACTCATTAATTTCATATTGTGTTTTTGTATCTGAAGAGTTGTTTATCTTTTCGGCACGTAATAAGAAACGAAGTGCTTGTTGATTGGAGTGCTGCTTGATGGCTTGTATACCTGCTAATTTTGAGAAATGGCATTCGGCTTTTTTATTACTTGTTTGTTGATAGTGATAGGTAATTAGTGGTAGAAATGGGCGTAAGGTAATGGGAGTTTCTTCAAAAGATTCAGTAAGACTTAATGTTGTTTCTGTATAGGTATCAATATACCATTCTGCAATCGTTTCGTGAATAGCTCTACGGTGGGCGAAGAGAAGAGAGTGATAGGCTATATTTTGGGTGAAGTTGTGTTTAAATACGTAATTAACTTCTACATCTTGTCTTTCTTGAACCAATAAACCTTGTTGGTTGAGATCAATTAAAGCAGTTTGTAGTTCTTGTTTGGATATTCTAGAATGTTTTTGAGTAACGGCAGCGATTATTTCATACGAAAATACACCTCCAATGACAGCTCCAATCTTTAGTACATGTTTGGAGTAGGGAGCTAAACGATCAATGCGTTCTTCAATAAGTCCTTGAATAGTAGTTGGTAAACTGGTAGGAATAGCGGTGATATCTTCTTTTAGGTAGCAAGTATTCGTTTTATTAGTGGAGGCAACATCAATGAAGTCTTTTTCTTGCAACATGAGGATAAACTGCTCGGCATAAAAAGGGTTTCCTTGCGCTTGTTTGCTGATAAGTTGTAATAAAGAATCAGGAATATTGGAGGTGGTAACATCAAGTTGTAAGCTAATGAGTTTTACAATGGCTGTGTGGGGTAATTTTTTTAGTATAAGTTGGTGAGTACAAGCGAGTTGTTTTGCTTGTTGAAATAATTCTTTGTAGGCATTGTTGGTATCTTGAGTACGTGCTGCAATAAGGAGTAAAATGGAGTAAGAGTCAAAAGCAACAACTCGACATAAATCACTAAGCATTTTTTTGGAAGACTTATCTAGCCAATGTGCATCATCGACTACAAGTACCAAAGGCGTATTTTGTGCTAAAACCTGAAATAATTGGTTGAATAAGATAAACAGGTTTTCTTGACGTAAGGAGGGGTTTAGACTTTGGGTAAGTTTGTTTTCGATAAAGTTGATAGGCAGCAGATCATTTAACAAAGGAAGTCGTTGTAGTTGCTTGGGAATTAGTTGCTTTGCTTTCTCTTCAATAAGTTGTTGCCATTCTTGTGGTGATTGTGATTCGTCTAGTGAAAAAAGTTGGATGAGTAGACTTCGCCAGAGATAATAAGGAGAGTTTTTTTCAATCAATTGACCGCCTGTGGTAAGGGTTTGATACCCATTTAGAAAGGCTTGATGAATACAAACATTGATAAAAGATGATTTTCCAATGCCAGCTTCACCTTCTAGAAATAAAATATGTCCTTTTCCGCTTGTTAATTGTTGAAGTAATTGTTGATAACTCGCTAATTCTTCCTTTCTCCCTATCAGTGGACTAACTGTTTGCGTATTTAATCTTGGAGCACTTTTAAATGAACTATACTGTGGGTTAAAAATATTAATTTTCTCTGCTTTACCACGTAGTAAAACAGGGGTTAATACTTTGTAGTCTATTTCTTGTGACGATTGTTCATAAGTATGTTCATCACAAATGATACTTCCTATAGGGCTACTACTCATTAAACGAGCAGCAGTGTTAACCGTATCGCCCATTACCGTATAGGTTTTGCGATACAAACTGCCAATGGGGCCTGCAAAGACTTGACCAGAGGTAATTCCAATAGATAGCTGTACGCCTTTTACGGGTGGATCTTGTTGAAAACGAGTTTGCAAATCTAGCGCGCAACGTACTGCACGAAGTGGACTGTTTTTATAGGCAAAAGGAGGCGCACCAAAGAGTAAGAGTAAGCTCCCTTTTTTATCATCGACTGTTAATTTATCGACTGTACCTTCGTATTGATAGGTGATTTCTTGAATTACTTGTAGAATAGGATGTAATTGAGCAGCTACTTGTTCGTGTCCTACCTGTAAGCCTTTTAATCCAATAAACACGATACTCATGGTGCGTAATTCTGCAATCCATTCTTCCATATTTTGGTGAAGGTAGGAACGTAATGGACGCGGAATAAATCCCATTAACTTTATTTGAAACTGGTGCAAATCAGGCGGGATTGTCGCAGAGAGCGGAATCATGGTCGTAACAGGCGTTACCTTAGTTTGTTGTAGTTGTTGAGCTTCTTTACTAAGCAAAATAGAGCCACGAACCGCTTTTTTGGCTACTTCACTAATTTGTTGTAGTGGGTCACCTGCTATTACATATTCCCATCGACCACCAATACCTCCAATTTGCATAGCTGTCACTTCTCCTACACCAATACTTACTTTCAATCCCAAGGAAATACGTCCAATACTAATATCTAGTTGTGCGAATAAAGACATCGCATCTTGCATAATTTGGGCTGTCTCATTTGCTCGTTGAAGGGCATGAGCTAATTGTTCATTGGAAGCAGGGATAAAGAGGGCGGTTAGTGCATCTCCGCTAAATTTTACGACTTCTCCACCTCCTTCTTCGAGGATGGGAATAATTTTATTGAAATATCCATTGATAAGACGACTTAGTTCTTCAGTACCTTCTAAACCACTTTGGGAAAGGGTTTCGGTGAGGGGGGTAAATCCTGGTACATCGGCAAATAAAACGGCTGCTTCTAGTTTTTCCGAGACATAGCTAACCGATGACGTAGTAGAATGATTGGCAATACTACGTATTAGAGGGCTTGGTATATACTGCTGTAAGCGGTATGTTAAAGGTGTATGTTTGATACCCATCTCATATGGAATCAATGAAAGAAGCAGGTATGACTATGTAACACTCTAAGTTACAATTTTTTAGGCAGCTTTTATGAGGTGATGAAAAATGTGAAGAAAGGTTGACTATCTTTTACATTGAAAAGAAAAACCGCCACAACAAATTTTTGTTGTGGCGGTTTTGATTGGTGGGCCCACCTGGACTCGAACCAGGGACCAACGGGTTATGAGTCCGTTGCTCTAACCAACTGAGCTATAGGCCCATTTTATTTTTGGTAACCGCAAAGATAACAGTTTATAAAGTATCCTGCAATCTTTCAAATATAAATTTTATCAGCGTGCTGCAAGTTCTCCAATTGTTTTAGAGTGTAGAAAGTTCCCAAGCTAAGTTCTTTTTTGCTTGATCTTCAAATTGATCTCTAAAAGTGGTGGTATAAAAGAAGGGCGTTTTGTTAGCTAGATGTTTTAGTACTTTTTTGCGTCCGAAGCGATATAGGATACTCGGAACATGTTTGTATTCTTGGCGAATGGCTTGGCTATATTGTTTGTACTTTGTTGAAGCACTTCCCAATATGGCTATATCTGCATCTAGTAGGTAAAAGAGTCCTTCGTCATCAAAAGGTGCTTGGTGGTTTTTGGTGGCGAGAATTAAGTCGTATACATATTGTTGATCTTGTTTTTTCAAACCTATTTTTTGCATCACTTCTACCGCTAATTCGGCACTTTTTAATTCATTGTCTTTTCGTTTCGCATTGTAGATAATGTCATGATAAAAAACGGCGAGATAAACGAGTAAAGATTGTTCCATTTCTTCATCGAATGGAGAGAGTAGTTGAAAGAGTTCTTGAATATGGTGCAGGTTGTGGTAGGCACGATGCTTTTCGTTGTAATGAACACAAAGTTGATCAAAATAAACTTGGCTTTGGGTGGGGTCTATTTCTAATGCTTCCATTAAATCGAACCATTGGGTTTGGAGATAGTTTTGAGGATTCATTTTCATTTATTTAGGAGATGGATTGTGTAAAAAATATACTGTTATAAACTCAAAATTAAGTAAATTGCTGCCATCAGTACAAATAAATGTTTATTTGCGAAATAAAGATGGGAACGCGCAAGGGATAGGAACGGTAGCTTGGCAAAGTAGAAACTTTGTGAAGCTTCGACTAGCAGGGCTGACAACGGAAGACACTGCTAGACGAGTAGCTGAACTAGTTTTCTACAAGGCAACTACAAGTGGATAGCCCGACCCTTTCTCCCCTTGTATAGTTTATGTGTCTTCGCATAAACTATACAAGGGGAGAAAGGGATGCGCCCAAATTAAAAAAAATCAAGATAACTACTTATGCAAAAAATTACGATCGTTGGAGCAGGATTAGTGGGCTCATTATTGGCTGCTTATTTATCTAAAAAAGGTTTTTTGGTGGATGTATTTGAACGAAGGGGAGATATGCGCCAAAAGGAGGTAGATGGAGGGCGGTCTATCAATTTGGCATTGAGTAATAGGGGGTGGAAAGCACTAAAAGAAATAGGCTTGGAGGAGGAGGTAAAACAGATTACTATTCCGATGTATGGACGGATGATTCATGATTTGGAAGGAAATCAGACCTTACAACCTTATGGCTTATCGGGACAAGCGATTTATTCGGTATCACGATCAGATATCAATCGTTTGTTGATGGATTGTGCAGATGCACTGCCGAATATCAATTTTCATTTTCACCAACGTTGTCGAAAAATAGATTTGGATACAACTACGCTCACTTTGGAAAATGAACAAACGGATGAATTACATGCTCATCAATCTGATTTGATTTTTGGGGCAGATGGAGCTTTTTCTAATGTGCGATTTAGTTTGCAACGAACCTATCGGTTTAATTATTCACAGTCATTTCTTCCGCATGGATATAAGGAATTGACGATTCCTGCTAGTGCGGCAGGGGAGTTTCAAATGGAACCTCATGCCTTACATATTTGGCCGCGGAAAAGCTTTATGCTCATTGCGCTCCCTAATCCTGATCGTAGTTTTACTTGTACCTTATTTCTTGCTTTTGAAGGAGCAGTTTCATTTGAGCAATTACAGACACCAGAACAGGTGCAATCATTTTTTGAGACTTATTTTCGAGATGCTATTCCATTGATGCCTCAGTATAAGGAGGAGTTTTTTGAAAATCCTACTTCTTCATTGATTACGGTGAAGTGTGATCCGTGGGTGAAAAATAAAGTGGCTTTGATTGGTGATGCTTCTCATGCCATTGTGCCTTTTTATGGACAGGGAATGAATTCGGGTTTTGAAGATTGTAGTGTGTTGAATGCGGTAATTGACCAATATAGAGAGGGGCAACAGGTAGATTGGGCAACGGTTTTGGAGGAATATCAAACACTTCGTATTCCTGATGCGAATGCGATTTCTGATTTGGCTCTACATAATTTTATTGAAATGCGAAACTCGGTGATTAATCCGAATTTTGTGTATCGCAAAAAAATCGAAAAAGTATTGAATGAGAAGTATGCGGATAAGTATCTGCCTCTTTATTCGATGGTTACTTTTAGTGATATGCGTTATTCGGAGGCTTTGCGTCTAGGAAAATTACAGGATGATTTTTTTCAGGCATTATACCTAAGAGATAATTGGCAAGAGCAGTGGGAAAAGGGAGAATTAGATGAGGAAATAGATACTTGGATAAATAGAGAGCTTAACTCCTTTACAACTAGCTAAAAAAGGCCTACCTTTACCAGCCTTAAATGATCATATATGAAATTTACGAAGTTATCTATTGTTATACCTGCTTATAATGAAGAGGCCACCATCCACCTTATTTTGGATAAGATTAAAGAGGTAGAATTGATACATGGAATTCAGAAGGAATTGATTATTGTGAATGATTGTTCGAGTGATGATACAAAAGGGGCAATTGCTAGATATAGAGCGGCAAATCCATCGGTTGATATTCAGTATTATGAACATGAAAAGAACAAAGGAAAAGGAGCTGCTTTACATACAGGAATTAAAAAGGCAAGTGGAGAATATTTGATTATTCAGGATGCAGATTTGGAATATGATCCACGTGAATATAATTTATTACTTCAGCCAATTGTTGAAGGTTTTGCAGATGTCGTATATGGTTCTCGATTTGTAGGAAGGCAGCCGCATCGTATCTTATTCTTTTGGCATTCTATAGGTAATAAATGGTTAACTTCCTTATCTAACATGTTTACTAATCTCAATCTTACGGATATGGAAACATGTTATAAACTCTTTCCTGCTTCTATTATTCAAAGTTTGACACTTAAAGAAAATCGTTTTGGTTTTGAGCCAGAAGTAACCGCCAAAATTTCCCGTTTTAAAGATATTCGTATTTATGAAGTGGGTATTTCTTATTATGGACGTACCTATGATGAAGGAAAGAAAATAAATTGGAAAGATGGATTTCGAGCGATTTACTGTATTCTTAAATATAATCTTTTTGATCGTTCTATGTAGAGATTGATTTTACTTTTCTAATCCTTCTTGTAGGCCTTCATCAAATTGATATACCTCATTAAATGCTTCTAATCCTTTGCGGGTAAGGGACATACGCACACAGCTATAGAACATTTCTAAATAATAAGCTATTTTCTCTTCTTTGGTACCTTCTGTAAAGGCTTCTGCATCGGTAATAAAAGAGTTAATAATAATGAGTAGACTGTGAATGACCATATCATAATGTCCCTTTATTTTCTCTTCTTTCATATATCCTTCCTGAATCAGGAAACGCGCAATTTCTTTCATTAAGAAACGACGCTGCTCAAATTGCTCTTGTGTATGTGTTTTAATACTTGGAAATTGGCGGATGATATTCGTAAAATCAATGTAGATAAACTTATACTTAAATAATAATTCTAACATCACTCGTAGACTTCGTACCATAAAGTCTAGCCCAAAAATATCCGTCCGCATTTGCTGAAATTGCTCCCCCAATTCCTTCTGCATATTAAAGTAAAGCTGCTCAATAATGTCTCGTTTCTTAGGATAGTGATAACACAAATTCCCATAACTAATTCCCATCGCATCGCTAATATTTCGACTAGAAACAGCTCCTATTCCTTGTTTATTGAACAATTCTAGTGCTTTTACCAGTATTTTATCTTTCGTTTTCATTATCGGGCATCTTTTTTGCGAAATTAGGCATAAAAGCCTAGAAATTTAAGACTAATGTTTTATTTTTGTTACTTCTTAGTTTATACAGCTTCTACTACCCATTTTTTAATACTATAGTTAAGTCGGAAAATAATTTATTCTATATAGTTAATCAAATAAATATCAATTTATTAAACATGGAAACGATCCAGAAAAATGCACTTACCCAAGGTGGTGAGTTTATTATCAAAGAAACAAATGCCGCTGATGTATTTATTCCAGCTGAACTTAGCGAAGAACAGCATATGATGCGTCAGGCAATGCACGATTTTATTGAGCAAGAAGTAGAGCCTCGTATAGATCTTATTGACTCTCAAAAAGATTTGAGCATTGCACCTATGCTACTAGAAAAAGCAGGTGAACTAGGCTTCTTAGCTATTGGTGTACCTGAAGAATATGGAGGAATTGAGATGGATTTCTTAACTGCTATCAGTAATAATGAAGTAGGAGGACAAGCTCATTCTATTTCTCTAGTGGTAGGTGTACAAACAAGTATCGGTATTGCTCCGATCTTACTGTATGGAAATGCCGAGCAAAAAGCAAAGTACTTACCTAAGTTAGTTTCTGCTGAATGGAAAACGTGTTATTGTTTAACAGAACCTGGTTCTGGATCTGATGCCAACTCAGCTAAAACAAAAGCCACCCTTTCAGAAGATGGTAGCCACTATGTCATCAATGGACAGAAAATGTGGATCACCAATGCAGGATTTTCGAACATCTTTATTGTATTTGCCAAAATAGATAATGATCCTAATTTATCTGCCTTTATTATCGAAGAATCATTTGGAGGTATTACCAAAGGAGAGGAAGAAAAGAAAATGGGGATCAAGGGATCATCAACTCGTCAAATCTTCTTTGAAAACGTAAAAGTACCCGTTGAAAACTTACTGGGAGAACGTAATAAAGGATTTAAAATAGCGGTTAACGTATTAAATACAGGTCGAATCAAACTTGGTGTAAGTGCTGTAGGAGTTGCCAAAAAATGTATTGGTTATTCGGTCAATTATGCCAACGAGCGTATCCAATTTGGAGTACCTATTTCTAGCTTTGGAGCTATAAAGCACAAACTAGGGCAAATGGCTACCCAAACTTATGCACAAGAATCGGCTATTTACCGTACAGCTTATAATATCGACCGTGCCTACGACCAAATGGTGGCTGATGGAATGGATCCGATTAAAGCAAAAGCCAAATGTGTAGAAGAATATGCCATTGAATGTGCGATGCTAAAAGTATATGGTTCAGAGATGCAAGGTTATGTAGTAGATGAAGGCGTACAAATTTATGGAGGGATGGGCTTCTCAGCTGAATCACCAGTTGAACGTTTATATCGTGATGCTCGTATCACTCGTATTTTTGAAGGAACAAATGAAATCAACCGTATGTTGACGGTCGATATGTTACTTCGCAAAGCGATGAAAGGAGAATTAGACCTTTTAAGTGCAGCAAAAAAAGTAAGTGGTGAATTAATGGCTGTTCCTACTTTTGGAGATGCACCAGAAGGACCATTAGGAGCTGAAAAAGAATTGTTAGCAAAACTCAAAAAATCAGTTTTACTAGTAGCAGGAGCAGCCGTTCAACGAGTAGGAATGGCACTCAAAGAGGAGCAAGAAATCTTACTCAATGTAGCTGATATGCTCATGCACACCTACATTCTTGAATCTACTATTTTACGTACCGAGAAACGCATTCAGCTTTATGGTGAGGAAAGTAATGATGATCAAATTGCGATGACAAAAATCACTGCCATCGAATCAGCAGAGAAAATTGGATATGCAGCGCGTCAATCGATTTATGCATTTGCTGAAGGAGATGAACAACGAATGTTAATTCTAGGAGTGAAGCGTTTTACAAAGGTACAGCCGTATAATTTGAAAAATGCACGTCGTAAAATTGCCGACAAATTGATAGAAGCAAATACATATTGTTTCTAGTCTAAAACGCTGATTTTGTGATGAAAAAGTCATATATTTGCAATACTTGTTTAAACACTAATTTCACTGTTTAAACAAACGTTCAACATTTTGGTATTTGGTGTAGTAAGTTGATAAATACTTACTGCACCTTTCTTTTTTTAGGTGCTACATTTCCCATTCGAACCAATCACGCCAACCAAGTGTTTTTAGCACATACCATCATTCCTTATTCGTTTTTATTCATCATTACATGCTTCCACTACTCATTGGTTCTCAAGATGTTGTGACATATATGCTCATTATGCTTAATGTCATGTTCTTCATTATCATCTTCATCTATTACATTCTTAAAATAGAGAGACGCAAAGTAAAATACGCTACTTTTATAAAAGGGACTTGGCGTCGCCAAGGTACAGGGCATGATGGTTCCCAATGGCATATTTCCTATACGTTTACAGATAAAACTTTTGAAATCAATGCGGTTCCAGATTTATATATTACAGGTAAGTACAAGATTATCAAGGAGATAGAACAATTACTAATCATCCAGTTATTCGATGTTACTGGAACTACTGAAGATCTTCCCAAAAGCCTCCAAATAGGCGTAGATCATATTTCTAATCAACTTACTATTGATCATCGCGTATACAAAAGAACGAAATAAAGTTAATTTGTTGGGCGTGCCCTTTCATAGTGATCGAGTGGTTGGGGACATACGTACAGACAAGGCATGGCCTTGTCTTCAATCACACAACCACTCAATCACTATTACAGGTCAGGCTATCCGCTTGTAGTTGTCTCACACCCACTTGTTCCGCATAGTCCTAGCAGTGTCTTCCGCTGTCAGCCCTGCTAGTCCTTGCTTCACAAAGTAGCTGTTTCGTCAAGCTACCGCTACTATCCTTCACGCAAAACAATGACTGAATTAGTGAATGAGCGAATGCCTGAATGGGCGTTACGCATTATTTTCTAGTTGCCGTCAACGACAAGTTTCAGCGGTTAGCTGAAGAACAATATATTTAATTATAGATGTTTTTTTCTTAAACACTTAGCTTCTACAAATGTATATCGCGAAAACGATGAAATGTGTGACGTTCAATCGTTTCATCGTTTTTCGTTCCATCGTAAAAAACAAAAAGCCGTAACCCTTACGGGCTACGGCTTGCAAACACAATAATAGCTTTCAAAGACCTAATATGGTTAGTTAACTATTTTTTCTTTTTCGCCTTAAAAAACTCTCTGGCTTGTTTCACCCACTCATCGCGTTTTACACGTCCAGGGAAAAACTCAATCGCCTCATTAACCTTCAACTCATCATCGGCGGTAAATTTCGAAATCTGCTCGAACGTATAGATACCCAAAGCATTCAGTTTATCCTCGATATAAGGACCAATACCATTGATATCTTGTAGGTTATCTTTATCTAGTTCAGAAGCAAAACCAATACGTCCAAAATCAATATCACCTGCTTTTTCCTGAATACGTTTAAGTGCTTCCGCTTGCTTCTGACTCTTTGCACCTTTCTTAGCATTCGCCATAAAGCCTCTTGCTTGTTTCACCCACTGATCTCGCTTAATACGTCCAGAGAAGAATTCAATCGCATCATTCACTTTATCTTCATCCTCTGAATCGAAATTGGCGATTTGACGGAAGGTAAATATGTCAATAGTATTGAGTTTGCGCTCAATGAAAGCACCAATACCTTTAATTCTCTGTAAATCATCTTTTTCTCCTGCATTAGCAGTACCAATACGTCCAAAGTTAATAGATGATTTCTTCGATTTAATACGATTCAGTACCACATTATCTTCGCTGTCAATATCCTGACCCATTAATTTCTTTGCTTGACGTGCCCACTCATCGCGGCTAATACGTCCAGGGAAGAATTCAATCGCATCATTTACCATTTCCTCATCTTCCTCATTAAAGTTGGCAATTTGACGGAAGGTATAAATGTCAACTGCATTCAGTTTACGTTCAATGAATGGACCAATTCCCTTGATTTTTTGTAAATCATCTTTCTCTCCTGCCTTTACCTTACCAATTCGATTAAAGTTGATATTCTTGGCTTTTTCTCTTACTCTTCTTAGAGCTTCAGCTTCCTTATCATTTACTTTAATACCTAATATTTCACGAGCTTGTCTCACCCATTCGTCGCGTTTTACACGCCCAGGGAAGAACTCAATGGCATCATTTACTTTATCCTCCATATCACCTTCTAAGTTGGCAATTTGGCGGAATTGGTAAATACCTACTGCATTCAGTTTTTCTTCAATGAATGGACCGATACCCTTAATGCGTTTTAGATCATCTTTTTCTTCTGCTTTGGCTACACCAATCTTCGCAAAATCAAGGCTCTTAGCTTTTTCACGCACTCTTCTCAACGCATCCTCTTTTTCCGCTAATTTTGATTTTGCTTTTTCTTCTGCTGCTTTCAAAGCAGAAATGCGATCTCCCATTTTGTCTTTTGCACTTTCGAGATTTTCCAACTCACCTTTTAAGTTTCCTAATTTACCTTTTGCAGCTTCTAACTCTTTTAACAAAGCGTTATACTTGGCTAGTAAATCATTGTACTCTGCTTTTGCAGCTCTTTTAGCAGCAGTATTATTGTCACGTTCACCAGATAAACTAGCAATTAGATTGGCATTGGCATCTTGTAATTCTTTTACTCGACGACCATGTGCATCAACTGTTTTAGCTAAGCCATCATATTGTCCTTTCAAATCTCCATACTCTGCTTTTGCAGCTCTCAATGCATTAGCACTATTATCTCTTTCTTTGGAAAGACTAGCAATGAGGTTGGCATTAGCATCTTGTAGTTCTTTCACTCGACGTCCATGCGCATCAACTGTTTTAGCTAAACCATTATACTGACCTTTCAAATCACCATATTCAGCTTTTGCAGCTCTTAAAGCATTAGCACTATTATCTCTTTCTTTAGAGAGACTAGCAATGAGGTTTGCATTCGCATCTTGTAATTCAGCTACTTTGCGACCTTGTGCCTCAGAGGATTTTACCAATCCATTATATTGAGAGTTTAAGCCATCGAAATCACCTCTCAACCCTAATAAGCTTGCATTAGTTGCTTCTTTCTCTGCGTTTAATGCATCGAATTTAGCGAGTAAGTCAGCATATGCTTTATCAGCTTCTGCTTTTTCTTCTTCGTTTATTTCTTTTTGTAAGGTAAGTGCATCACTCAGTTCCCCTTTCTTCACTTCAAGTGCTTTGAGTTGCGCTTCCATTTCAGAACGAGCAGCTAGTAAGTCTTCATATTGTTTACGTAAGCTTGCTAAGTTACCTTCTAAGTTTGCTTTCTCTTCTGCAGCAATTTCTTTTTGTACTTCAAGCTCTTCTTCTAGGCGAATACGTCCTGATTCTAGCCCTGCAATGCGGGCACTATTTTCATCACGAGTAATACTTAGATCTGCATTTTTGCTCTTCAAGTCAGCAATCAAGGCTTCAAGTTCGCTAACTTTACGTTTGTTTTCTTCGGCTTTACTTCTTAAGTCAGCAATTAAGGCTTCAAGCTCACTAACTTTACGTTTATTTTCTTCGGCTGCAGCATTCAATTTGTCATAGCGTTCTTGTAAGCCAGCCAATAACGTTTCTAAACCAGCTTTTTCTTCCGCAGCAATTTCTTTTTGTAAGGTCAATTCATCTTTTAATTCACCATTTGCCGCTTCTAAAGCAACAATTCGTAAGCCTCCAGCTTCCTCTTTAGCTTGTAAATCACCAAATTGGAGATTCAAGCTATCAAGAGATTGTCCTAATTTGTTTTTCTCTTCTCCTAGAGTCGCTATTTTTTGATTAGCTGCTTCATTAGCAGCAGCTAAAGCATCATATTTCTTTTGAAGATCCCCTAAAGCTGCTTCTAAACGAGCTTTATCTTCTACTGCGATTTCTTTTTGTAAAGTCAAATCATCAGATAATAGACCATTCATATCTTGTAGTTCTACCAAACGTAGACTGGTTCCCTCTCTAGCATCGAGGAGCGTATCATAGTTGACTTGTAAATCAACTAATCTAGCACTACTTTCTTCACGAGCCGCAAGTAAAGCATCGTATTTGGCTTGTAAATCAGATAATAAACCATCTAAACGAGCCTTTTCTTCCGCAGCAATTTCTTTTTGTAAAGCTAAGTCATCTGATAAGTTACCATTGATATTTTGTAGTTCTACTAAGCGCAAACTAGTACCTTCTCTAGCATCAAGTAAAGAATCATAATTAACTTGTAGATCAACTAATCGAGCACTACTTTCTTCACGAGCCGCAAGTAAAGCATCGTATTTGGCTTGTAAATCAGATAATAAACCATCTAAACGAGCCTTTTCTTCCGCAGCAATTTCTTTTTGTAAAGCTAAATCATCTGATAATCCCTCATTCAAATTCTGTAGTTCAACGATACGAGCACTACTTTCTTCACGTGCGGCTACTAATGCATCATATTGTTTTCTTAAGTCTGCTAACTCCGCATTCAAACGATCTCTTTCTGCACTTGCATCGGCTTTCAATGCTGCTAATGCTGCTTCTAGTTCGGCAATTTGTGCATCGCCAGCACTACTTTTAGATTGTAAGTCATCAAAGTTACCTTGTAATAAGGATAATTGGTTGGCAGAATCTGTTTTGAAACTATCAAAGTTTAAGTTCAGTTGATTCTTTTCCTCTGTAAGATTATTAATCAATCCACTTCTATTTTCTAACTCTCCTTCGGCCTCTTCTAATTTTAATAAAAGTAAACGATATCGCTCATCAGCATCAGCTTTCGCTTGGTTGGCATTTGCATTTGCATCTTCTAAGTCTTTTCCTAATGTTCTAATAGTAGCCTCAAGTCCATCAATTTTATCACCTTTTGCATTGGCATCCAATTGTAAGGTATCAAAGTTACCTTGTAAGGATAATAATTGATCTGCTTTTGCTTGTAAATCATTAGCTGATTGAGCTTGTAAATCGGCTAGTTCTTGTTGTAGCTTAGCTAATAAAGCTTCTAATTCAGCAATACGTGCATCCTTTTCAGCAGTAAGTTGTTTTTCTTTATCTAATTCAGCTTTAAGAGCCTCAATTTGTGCATTTAAGTCTGCTCTTAATTTATCGAGTTCTGCTTTTAAACCTGCATTATCTTTCTTCAGACGTTCTATCGTATTATCGCTTTCTTTTTTGGCAGCGACTAAACTTTCATAATCTGTTTTTAATTTTGCATAGTTTCCTTTCCAGTCATCTAATTCCGTTTGAGCAGAACGTTTATAGTTTTCAAAAGATATATTTAAGGCATCTCTGTCAGCGACTAATTGATTATGGTCAGCAGTCAGCCCATTATATTTAGAGTATATACCATCATATTCTAGTTGAAGTGCATCACGATCACCTTTAAGACTTAGGTGTTTGTTTTCTAGTGAGCTAAAATTATTGACAGATAAATCGTAGTCACCTTGTAATTTATTATAAGCATTTAGTTGATTATCATAATCGCCTTTTAGACGACGCCATTTTGAGTTCCAAATGATCCAGCCGATCCAAAGTCCGAGGAGTGCACCCAAGAGAGGCAACAACCAAGGAAGAATATAACACCACGACATATAAAGAATATTTATTAGGATTAAAGAATATTGTTTTGTCTGTTGAACAGGAGAATAAATATATTATTGAAAGGCTATTTCACAACCCTCACTTCTACTCGTCTATTTTTAGCTCTACCAGCGTCGGTATTATTGTCAGCAATTGGCTTTACTTCTCCTTCTGAGTTAGATCGGATTTTTTGACCATTTACTCCATTCCGCACTAAATAACTTTTTGCAAAATCAGCTCTACCTTGTCCTAGCTGTTTGTTTTTGGCAGCATCTCCGACATTATCTGTGTGCCCTGTTGCTTGAATTTTAGCACTCGGTACTTTTTCGATATACTCGATCATTTGTGTAAACTTCTTCTGCTGAGCACCTGTTAGGTTGAGGTTACTAGCGTTGGTTTGGAAGTTTAGGATAATTGGTTCTACGACTAATTTTTCCAATTCTTTCAAACGTTGATCATCAGCTCCTTTATTGGCAACAGGCATAGCACTAAAACGGTAATTTATACCTCCTTTCATGGCATCATCAGTAAAGACTAGATTATCTAATTTTTGATCTTTTACTATAATCTGATTCGTCTTAGCTCCCATTCTTACTAGTTGGCTTTTTACATTGTTTCCTCTTGCCAAACCTAGTGTTTCATAGATACTCTTATTAGCTTCATCGCCTTTATATAAACCTGTTACCGTTAATAGTCTTTCTGGATTATTGTTCAGATAGCTTACTACTTCTTGGTATGATTTATTGACTGGAGCAGGAATCGGTTTTTCAAACTCGAAAGAAGATTTCTTAAAGGTAAGGTTATCGGCTGCATTGGTATTGAACTTTGCAGCATCAGCAATGACTAAGCGAGCAGATGGTGCAGCTGCTGGAGCAGGTTTGCCTGCAAATCCGAACTTAACTCCATCATATAATAGCTTATCTGGAAAGTCTAAATTGTTGTTTAAAAGTTCTTTCGTATTAATTTGATCAGCAGTAGCACCTAGAGCTACTAACTTATCTTTAATAGCATTGGCACGAGCCAGTCCTAAGTTTGGAAATTGCCCTTGATACTTTTCACTAGCAGCATATAATCCAGTAACGGTTAATATTCGACCTGGATTTCCTTTTAGGTAAGTAGCTAATTTAGAAAAAGCATCATTAGTAGGTTGCGGGATATTGGGTCGAAAACCATCTTGGGGAAAGGTAAAGTTGTCATCCGAGCTTGCAATTATTGATTTATCCCTAATTACTAATGGATTAATCTGGTTGGCAGTAGTAGCAGTGACCGCAGCGGTGGTGGTAGCGGCAGTGGCGGCTCCAGAAGAACCTGCTGCTACAACTCCACAACACTGGGTAATCCATAACCACGTACCAACTACAATTAATGCAATTAGTAGTAGAATGGGTAACCATATGTTCCTCATTGAAATACTATTTGAAAGGTTTGCAAAAAAATGGAAAAGCCAAATAAATGGATAGAAAGAGACAGTGTTTATAATCTGTTTAGTAGGACGAGGTGATTATTGATGCGTCACGAAAAGGTAATCACTGTTCTACGTGCAAATATCAAATATGCGAAATAGATAAACTATATCAAGCTATTTCATAGTAGGTTCGGTTGGTAGATCTTTTATCACAAAGTGTGCACTTTTTTTAAAAAAAATATCACCTTTAGATTTTATCGAAGCAACCTAAAAATAAATGGAGATAAACACATACAAATACCTATGTGAGATGTACACTTACTACTTCAAGTAGCACACTTAAATAAAGCTCCTTTATTTGAGTTGATAGATCACATACATTTGGCAATAATTCAATCACAAATAATTAAAACCATTTGTTATGATGTATTTATTGCTTTTTATATTAAGTCCATTTTTACTGGCAGGTATTTTTAAGCTCTATTTCTATTGGCAATCAGCCGATCGCATTCAGCGGAAGTACATAGGAAAAACTATGCCGATTAATGTAAAAAAATATCCAGAGGTTGATACTGATCGATTGCGAAGTGTTTTTTTGAAAATAGGCTTATTGATAGGTATTTCCTTCACCCTATTTGCATTTAATTTTAAAGGGTGGGGTAGTACAAAACGAGTTGTTAATTTTGAAGATAAACCATTTGAAAATGTAGAAGAAATACCGCCTATCACTTACGCACCTAAACCACCACCTCCGCTGCCACCACCGCCCAAACTCGAAATAATGGATGATCTTACTGAAATTCTCGAAGAACCACCAATTATTGAGTTAGAGGAGGAAATTGTAGAAATACCTGTTGAAGACCCTGCTCCTATTACAGAAAACCTACCTGTAAAGGAGGTGCTTCCACCACCAACCGTGAAATTAGTTACAAGCCCTACTAAACTATTATTACCACCTAAGCCCATAAAACCAACGCCACCTCCTGCTGCTCCTAAACCAGTAGTGAAAAAGCCACCATTGCCACCACCACCTCCTCCACCACCTCCACCACCTCCTCCGCCGCCTCCACCACCACCTCCGCCAACTCCCAAAATGACAGACTTGGCACCTAAGTTACCACCACCACCTCCAACTATTATGGAGGATATGAAAGATATAGATGATGATATGGATGAAGCATTAGCAACCGATGAACCTATTGAAGAGGAGAAAAAGCCAGTAGAGCCAGACGTATTTCGATTTGTGGAGAAAATGCCTTCTTTTCCAGGTGGAGATGAAGCTTTGAGACATTTTTTGAGAAAACATACAAGCTATCCTGCTTTTGCTAGAGAAAATGGTATCGAAGCGACTATTGGAGTTACCTTTATTGTGACTGAAACTGGAGAGATTGAAGGTGTAGAGGTAATTCGTCCAAATAAACGCACGAAATTACTGGAAGAGGAAGCACTACGTGTAATGAAAAAAATGCCTAAGTGGAAACCTGGTAAGCAACGAGATAAAGCTGTAAAAGTATATTATACGCTTCCTTTCTCCTTTAAGCTCAAAAGTTAAGAGATGACATAATCTATTGTTTTTATACCGTATCAATAATTGATTCATTTGGGCGCATCCCTTTACAACAAATGCCCGCTTTTACTAGAACGTAAAAGCGGGCATTTGTTGTAAAGGGTCAGGCTATCCGTTTGTAGTTGGCTCGTATCCACCTGTTCCACCAAGTACTGGCAGTGTCTTCCGCTGTCAGCCCTGCCAGTACAGGTGTCACTAGGCGGTTACTTCTCCAAGCTACCACTACTATCCTTTGCGCGGTTATTCTTTTGTCAACCAATCAACACTTTAGATAATTTATTGTTGTTACATTAGATCCAAACCACTTTATAACCTTATTCAACTTATAAAACAATAGTCAAATGTTGCGAAAATCAATTCTATTATCCTTGTGTACTTCTGTGCTTTTTATTGTGTTGAACCATACCAATGTATATACCAACAGCTCTAAGCCTCCGTTGTCGAGAACGGGTGCACCTGGTGAAGCAAGTACTTGTGGCGCATCAGGGTGTCATGGAGCAGCTGCAAATGAAGGAGCAGGGAGTTTGTCAATCAGTTTTGCAGATGAGTTTGATCAATATGTACCGGGTAGATCTTATGCAATGACAGTAAAAGTTAGTGATATAAGTGCTTCCAGAGCGGGCTTTCAGATAGTGGCTTTAGACGAACAAGACCTGAATGCGGGAACAATGTCGGCAGAGGAAGATGAGTTTACCGATATTTCTGTTTCGAGTTCAAAAGAACGAACTTATGCACATCATAAGGACGTACCTCAAGTTGGAGGTCCAACTGAGTTTAGTTTTACTTGGACAGCTCCTGATGAAAATGTAGGACCTGTTACATTTTATGCTGCTGGTTTGGCAGCTAATGGAAATGCCAATAAAAATGGTGATTTATTGTATACTTTAACTCGAACAGTAGATGCGTGGTCAACTAATGTAAGCGAAGCACTTATTAATGAATTAGAATTGAGACTTTTCCCTAATCCTGTTCAAGAGCAGTTAGTTTTAGAATATACACTTTCAGCAGTTAGTACTGTTTCGATTGTGCTTTATGATTTGTCAGGAAAAGAAGTGAAAGTGTTGTCAGAAATGGAAGAACAACAAGGGCAACAAAAGAAACAAGTTGTGCTTGATCGCTCTATTTTACATAATGGGTTGTATTTCGTGAATATTAAGACTGATAAAATACAGTTTGCAGAGAAGATTTTATTAGATTAGTGATCTATCAAAAATGAACCTTAATTGATAATCATGAAATTGACAAAGCCATCTGTTTTTTTTAGCTTCTTGTGTTTGGTAGGTTTTAGCTTTTTTTATGCTTGTACAAATGATGAAGCTCTTGAGCCTACTCCATGTGATATATATGGGGATGTAAGTTTTAAGGATGATATTCAGCCTGTGTTGGCTACTTATTGCTATTTTCCTGGTACTGACCAAGCTTGTCATGCGGCGCAGGGTGGTTCTGCTCCTGGGGCATTTGAGGATTATGCAGGGGTACAGGCAAAGTTAAATTTGTTTCCAAAACGAGTATTACAAGATAAAGATATGCCACCTGAATATTCTACGGAAGGGCCTACCCAAATGCAAACATGCGATTTGGAATTGTTGCGCCTTTGGATTGAGCAGGGGGCGCAGGATAATTAATGAGT
>JAHDHP010000183.1 GCA_020631245.1 Bacteroidota bacterium
TGTACGGATAAATTAAATATTTCGTTTATGCAATTATATATCGTTCGTCATGGTGAGACGGATTATAATAAGAAAAAAATTGTGCAAGGGAGAGGAGTGAATTCATCATTGAATGAATTGGGGCAAGCACAAGCAGCAGCCTTGTTTCAACATTATCAGTCAACCAATTTTGCTCAAATTTATGCTTCATCGTTAAATAGAAGTTTGGAGACAGTCGAACGATTCAATAAGCTCAATTATGAGGTGAAACAATTTGAAGCATTGGATGAAATTAGTTGGGGAGAACAGGAAGGAATGAAACCAACTCCAGCTTTGCATAAAGAGTATCTGAAAATGAAGGAAAGTTGGGCAATAGGAGAATATGGAGTCAAAATTCCTGGAGGAGAATCTATTTTGGATGTATCAAATCGGCTAGTGCCATTTGTAGATCATGTAGAACAACAGCATGAGTCTCCTATTCTTATTTGTAGTCATGGTCGTACCATTGCCATTTTATTGTGTCTTTTATTAAAGCAGCCATTTACAGAAATGTCTCGCTTCCGTTCTCATAATACAGGATTGCACATTCTTGAAAAAAACAAGGAAGGTCTTTTTATGATCCAACAGCAAAATAATATCAGTCATTTGGAATTATTAATTAATTATTAATGACTACTATATGTCAAAGTCTCCACGTATTAAAATATCCGCGGTATCTTATTTGAATACCAAACCACTTCTGCGAGGTTTAGCTTTAGGTGGTATGTTAGAACAGGTTGATATACAGTTAGATATACCTTCTAAAACAGCAGAAAGGTTTAAGCTGAAGGAAGTCGATTTAGCACTCATTCCTGTTGGTATTTTACCACAACTCACCAATTATCAAATTGTAAGCGATTACTGCATTGGCGCAGATGGAGAAGTAGATACTGTTGCCTTATTTTCTCAAAAACCTATCGAAGAATTAGATACTATTTTGTTAGATTATCATTCCTGTACCTCTGTGCGTTTAGTACAAGTACTATGTGAGCATTATTGGAAAAAAGAACTTCGGTTTATTCCTGCTCAGAAAGGGTTTGAGTCAAAGATTGAAGGAGCGATAGGTGGAGTGATTATAGGAGATCGGACCATTGGGTTAGAAAAAAAATATGCCTACAAATATGACCTTGCCGCGGCTTGGAAAGCCTTTACAGGGCTTCCTTTTGCTTTTGCGGTGTGGGTGAGTAACAAAAAATTGTCTACTTCTTTTATAACCGACCTAAACAAAAGCTTTGCACTAGGGCTACAACAAATCAAGGAGGTCGCTACCGAATTTCGTACACAATACCCTGTTTCTTTTGATATTCATCACTATCTTAGCCACCACATTCAATATAAGTTAGATCCACCCAAAAGAAAGGCATTAGTCTATTTTTTAGAACTAGTTCGAAAGAATGAATTGATGCTGATGGATGAATAGTATTTAAGGGTTATGGCATGAATATGGATAAGAGATTCGTGTTTATCCGAAAATAAACTTATATTCGGTTATTTAGCCACTGACCCATACATTGCCTTGTATTACTAACGATGATCCGCGAATTTGAACCAGCAGTATACCTCCATTGATAAACTGAGTAGTGACCGAATTTATTATGGTTTGTTTATCGCTACGATAGGGTTTTTATATTTAATTTGGATAGCATTTAGAGCTTCAAATGATGTATATGTATATGATACATTAGCATTCCGTATCCCATTTCCTATTATCTATTTAATATTTGGAATAGGGATTATTTACTCAAATAAAATTTATAAGTATTATAATAGCATTCTGTTTGTCCTTACTATCTCTAATCTCTTTTCTTTTTTCCATTTAACTGCATATTACAATTTTGACCCCAATCATGCTTTCATCTTATTAGGGAATATAACACTATATCATACGCTCTATCGTAAGAAAAGTTTTTTGCTACTTAGCTATATTGTTTCAGCAATTGGTTTAATTTACTTTTTTCTGCAATCAAATCCACAAACATTAGACGTTCCAATGTTTATTTTTGTGGCATCAATTTTATTGATATTTGGATGCATTGTTATATACGCATGGCTACATATAGCAGAAGAACGAAAAGAGAGAACTAACGTAAAGCACGCATTATTTAATACATCTCCTGATGCCCATCTGGTATACAACTTTGAGAAAGATTTGATTGTAGATGCAAATCCAAGGGCCATTGCACTATTCAATATGCCCAATAAAAGAGCTTTTGGATTATTACAAGAATTTAATTTACCATTAATAAGTTTTATCAGACAACAAATTTTAGTTATAAAAGGAGAAATTGAGGAAAAGGGGTTTTGGCAAATTGAACATATCACTCCCATTAACAATCAATCTAGCACCTTTAATATTACGGTCACCAAACAGTCAAATGACGAGCCTAATGAATTGTTATATATTCGTCTGATAGATGTTTCCAATAAAGAAATTACGAAACGATTGACAACTATGTTATTACAAGGAGTCAATCAAATGCCTGATATGATGATGTTATTGGACAATAAAGAACAAGTTTTTTATGCCAATAAAAAGAGTAAGGAAACGCTCGGTATGACCAATGAACTACTGACTCAGTTCCCTCATGTGCAAAAAGTGGAAGCAAAATTTTATGAAAATAAGAAGAAAATACAAAATGAATTATTGTTGAAAGGAGATGCTATTTATCAAACAAAATATCTAACCCAAACAGGTCAACAAATTCCTGTAGAAGTAAACTATAGCCTCCTAAAAGTAGATAAACAAGAATACAGTTGTGTCATTGCTCGGAATATCACCAATCGTCTTAAAATAACACAAATTGTTCGGCAAAGTGAAGAATTGTTTCGTACCGTTTTTGAAAGTGGACCATTAGGAATTGTTATCTGTGACGCAGAGGGAAATATTTCACAAGCCAATAAAGCTTTCTGCGAAATTTTAGGTTATTCAGCCGAAGAATTAAAAAATAAATCACTTAGCACCTATTCACTAGAAGAAGATAAAGGCTTTATTTATAATGTACTTACCTCTTCGGGTAAATATTCTATTGAAACAACAATACTGAGTCCTGCCGAAATAGAAGCGAGATATAAACGAAAAGATGGCCGAGAAATATGGTTGTTATTTACAGGCTCTATCATTCAAAACGAGCAGAGTGGGAACCAATATTCAGTAGTGATGGTAGATGATATTACCCAACGAAAAAATGCAGAAGAAGAAAGACGGATTTATCAAGAAAAGCTCGAAAATAGCGTCCAACAGCTTACACAATTTGCCTACGTTGTATCCCATGATTTGCAAGAACCATTACGTATGGTTTCCAGTTATTTGCAGTTGTTAGAAAGACGAAATAAAGAAAATCTAGATCAATCTTCCAAAGAGTTTATTCATTATGCAGTAGATGGCGCGCAACGAATGCACATACTTATCGAAGGGTTACTAAAATATTCACGAGTTAATACAAGAGGTAAGGAATTCAAAGAAACAGATCTGAATAAGATACTCGAAGAAACACTTCGCATACTTAATCAAAAAATTAATGATGCAGGAGCCAAGGTTCAAGTAGATAAATTGCCCACTGTAAATGCTGATGCCACACAAATGATCCAAGTGTTCCAAAATCTAATTATCAATTCGATTAAATATCGCTCCGATAAACCTCCTTTAATTAAAGTTGTCGCTAAAGAAATGCCTACTGCTTGGCAACTATGTGTAACAGATAATGGAATTGGGATTGAAGAAGAATACCACGATCAAATTTTTGGTGTTTTTAAACGCCTGCATACACGAGAAGAGTACGAAGGTACAGGTATTGGTTTAGCCATCTGTAAGCGTATTGTCGAACGTCATAAAGGTACTATTCATGTCAAGTCTAGCCTCGGAGAAGGCTCCACTTTCTATTTCTACTTACCCAAATAAATCACCCCGTCACCCAATCACCCCGTCATGCAATCACCCAATCATCAATAACTGGGCGTGCCCTTCCACAGGTCTTCGGGAATGATGGGATTGATTAAATGAAAGCGTAACACTAACACATTCCCCAATCCCACATTCCCTCAACCCCTGCTTCAGGTCGGGCTATCCGTTTGTAGTTGTCTCATAGCAGCTTGTGCTGCATAGTCCTAGCGGTGTCTTGCCGCTGTCAGCCCCGCTAGTCCTTGCAGCACAAAGCAGCCATTTCGCCAAGCTACCACTTCTATCCCTCACGCATTTTTCCTACCTTTGCGGCATGTTAAAAGAAGCACATTTCAAAGTCGTTAGAACCGCAAGGTATTACACCCTCAACGAGGTTACGAAGGATACAAGCCATCTATGGTTTGTATGTCATGGATACGGGCAGACCGCCAAAAATATGATTCAAAATTTTGAAGGCTTAGACCCCCAAAAACATTGTATCGTCGCCCCCGAAGGACTATCGCGTTTTTACTGGAACGACTTCACAGGCAAGCCTGTCGCCTCTTGGATGACTTCCGATGATCGTGAAAATGAGATCATTGATTATCTCAATTACCTCAACCGTTTATATTTATCTATTTTAGAAGCGATGCCCAAAAAAATAGAGAAGGTAATTCTTCTAGGTTTTTCTCAAGGAGCTACTACGGTTAGTCGATGGGCAACAGCAGGGGTGGTGAATGTAGATCATGTTGTTTTGTGGGGAGGGAACCTCGCACATGACCTACATTGGGAAAAAGCAGTTCCTTTGCTTAATAATCAAGGATTGATAACGGTGATGGGTGATGCCGATAAGTATATGACTCCTGAACGTATCAAAGCCTTCCAAGATCAAATGGACGAAAAGAAAATCGAATATCAGTCTATGTCTTATAAGGGAGGACATACTATTACAACTGATGTAGTTCAACAGGTAGCTGATTTAATAGAGGGAGTTCCGAAATGATAAGTACCTGGACATAAATTATTCGACAAAAAATAACCACATAAGGCAGATAAGAAGCATAAGAAGTTCATTGATAAATTTCAAATTATCTTAGTGGCAAGAAGAACTAACATTTGCAAAAACGATTCATTACAAAATGTACCATGTATAATGAAGAGTAAAAGTACCTTCGTCGCACATCGCACCTAGTACTTCGCACATTTCTCGCGTGAGGGATAGAGGCGGAAGCTTGGCGAAATAACCGCTTTTGTGAAGCAATGCCTAGCAGGGCTGACAGCGGAAGACACTGCTAGGCATATGCTGAACTAGCGGGTATGAGTCAACTATTAGCCGAAAGCCCGACCCCATTTTTGTTTTTTTTGATGCCACCAGCGAGGACGCTGGCGGGAGCATCTAAAAAACAAAAATGGGGACACGCCCAAATAAATGTCCATGAAAGAAATAAGAAATATTATCTCCTTTTACGACAAGTTAGATTACAAAAAAGAGCAAATTGCATTAGCAGTGGTTGTGAATGTTGAAGGATCGGCATATAGACGTATAGGAGCAAGAATGTTAGTAACCAGTACAGGAAGATGGGTAGGAGGAATTAGTGGTGGTTGCTTAGAAGGAGATGCTTTGAAAAAGGCGCAACGAGCTATATTTAATAAAGCTGCTACTAAAGTAGTGTACGATACAACTGAAGAGGATGATTATCAAATAGGGGTGGGCTTGGGCTGTAATGGGCGAATCGAAATCTTATTTAATCCCATTGACCCACAAAATCCAGCGAATGAAGTAGAGATACTACGAAGTATTAGTAAATCCGAAGAATCCAATATCTTATTACGGGTTATCGAAACGGATAATAGTAGTTTATTAGGAACAATAAAGCATATCAGCCTGAACGAAAAAAAACACTTTGCCCATATTCCTGAAGCTGTATTAGCAGACTGTATTTTTCAAACAAGCCAAAAGCGGAAACCGCGTGTTTTCGAACTGCAAACAGAAACAAGTGAAACCATCCGTATACTCGTCGAGTATATCCCCCCTGAAATTCGCTTAATCATTGTGGGAGATAATTACGACATCTTAGCGATGATGGGATTAGCCAAAGAATTAGGATGGTATATATATGTAGTGGGTAAGGCTAAAAAACTAGCACGGGAGGTCTATGAAATGGCAGAAAAAGTGGTCGATTATGATCTCGCAAATACCTTACCTTTAAATGCATATACAGCACTTGTTTTGATGAGTCATGATTTTGTGAGAGACAAACAAATGTTGTCTTTGTTTATGAATAAGGAGCTGAAATATATGGGTTTACTAGGTCCTAAAAAACGAATGCTCAAAATGCAAGAAGAATTGGGAGGGGAGAGGTGTTTAGAAAAAGTGCCTCATTTATATAGTCCTGTTGGATTGGAAATTGGTGCTGAATCACCCGAAGAAATAGCCCTATCTATCTGCTCTGAAATTATTAGTGTCTTCCAAGAAAAAGAGGGGAGAAGCCTAAAATTTAAAGAAGGAACCATTCATGTAAGAGAGTGATAATCATCCATTGTATCAATATCTAACAGGATATGATTGGTAGTCATTTTAACAAGGTGTATATGTTCGCTATTTGCTTGAACAATTGCCTTACATCCATTGCTCGAAGGAGGATGAGCTAGAATGGACTGCTTATAAACACTAGAAAATAATACTGGATTTCCTTTTTTTTCTTGATAACTTGGCACTATAATACTCGCTTCATCTTCAAGATGATATGTGTAAAATGCTTGTACGATATGGTCATACTCTGTGGTGGTAATGAAAGGCTGATCAGACATGCAGATTAAAAAACCACAGGCAGAAGGAGAGGCCGCTTGAATACCCACTTGAATAGAGCTGGTCATTCCTACTGAGGCAATAGGATTTATTACTCTCTTACATTTCAATAACTTATCATCCTCTACCTGTTTGGATGTTATGGGACTTAAGACAACAATTATATCCTTGATAGCTGCTTGAGACAATCGTTGAAGGGTTTTATACAGCATAAGTTCCCCTTTAATGTCCATTAAAAGTTTGTTAACACTTCCCATACGCTTAGAAGCTCCAGCAGCTAAGAGGATAGCACTCACCATATCTTAGTGTGTGTTTTCTATTTGTTCAGCCGTTTGATCAGTAGCAGTAGCAGGTAAAGAAGCCTGTGTTAACTTGGCTGCACGGTGTATAGCCTTACGCATTCGATAATAAGTAGCACATCGGCAAATATTGATAATGCTCTTATCAATATCCTCATCAGTCGGATTAGGATTTTTATTTAATAAGGCAGCAGTAGCCATCATAAAGCCAGGCTGACAATAACCACATTGAGGCACTATTTCCTCTATCCAAGCTTGTTGTACAGGATGTAGTTGATCTTCGGAAGGAGAAAGCCCTTCGATAGTGGTAATTTCTTTTCCTTCTGCAAATTTGGTAGCATACGAACAAGAACGTACCGCATCGCCATTTACATGAATGGTACAAGCCCCACAAGCAGCCTTGCCACATCCGAATTTGGTTCCTTTTAAATGAAGCATATCGCGAATGACCCAAAGTAGAGGCGTTTTTCCGTCTACATCCACTGTTTGGGCTTTCCCATTGAGTTTGAATGATATTTTCATATGATTAGAGTATTGTTATTATTTATCCGTTACCTATTCAGGTAAGTGCGCGCCTGTTTCAGCCCACTTTTTAACGGCTTTGATATAATCTTCCTTCGAAATAGGAGGTGCTTCTCTTGGTGTTCCTTCGTGGTTGACTCCTGGATCAAATACCCATAGAACAAGCGGGTCTTCCGTCATATGCTTTATGATGTCCTCTAAAGAGCGACCTCCATTTTTAGATTTATCTAATATAGCAGCACCCACTTCGGCTTTACTCAAGCCTTGCCAGCCCATACTGCGAGGAGCCAAATGCCAATGAGGTGCGCCTGGTACTCCCGAATAATCATTGTTTTCTGTTTGGTGACAAGTACCACATTTTGCAGCAGGTAATCCATGTCCATCTTTGCCTCTTTCAATGCCAAAGTAATGTAGGTGGCTGTCTTCTCCTTGTCGAGGAAAATCATCAGAAGGATGACAATTCATACATCGTTTATGCATCACTACTTTCATCATTTCATCAAAAGCAGCAAGAGAGGCTTGCTTTTCTTGAGAATCAATGTTTTGGGTACTGACTGAATGTTCTGTTACAACTGTTTCCGTACTTTCCGTGGAGGCAGGACTGAAAGCAACAGTCATTACAAGGATAAACAGAAAGATGAACTGAGTAAATAAGTAGGTTTTTTTCATAATCCAATTCAGTTATTTCAATGTAGGGTTTAAAAATAATATAATATCAGATAAGAATACTTGTCTAATGCTGTCAAGTTTTATTTTTCTTATCATTTTATTGACCAAAAAGGAAGGGTGCATCGTTCGTCTTCGGTAGCAAATCGTCAATCGTTTTTTGTATCTTTACGCTATATTTTTAAACATAAAATAAATCAAAAATGCCAGCATTAGAAACGATACAGATTGAGCTAGGTTTTGAAGCTCCTGATTTTACTTTATTAGAAGTAAAAAGTAATACCCAACAATCATTGAGTGATGTAAAAGGGGAGAAAGCTACGGTGATGATGTTTATCTGTAATCACTGTCCTTTTGTGAAGCACATTAATGCCGAACTAAGTCAGATAGCCAAAGATTATGCGGATAAGGGCGTTGCCTTTGTTGCCATCTGTAGTAATGATGGAGATAAATATACCGATGATAATCCAACTAACCTGAAAGCACAAGCGGAGGCACATGATTTTACCTTCCCTTATTTTTATGATGAATCGCAGGAAGTAGCCAAAGCCTATAAAGCTGTATGTACACCTGATTTTAGCATTTTTACTAGTGATTTAAAATGTGCTTATCGTGGTCAGTTAGATGATTCTCGTCCTGGTAATGGTAAGCCTGTTACTGGTAAGGATATTCGTGCTGCTTTGGATGCGATTATTGCGGGAGAAGAAGTTCCAAGTCCACAATTGCCAAGTATTGGTTGTAGTATTAAGTGGAGAGGTGAGGCTCCTTATTAATGGTGATTG
>JAHDHP010000184.1 GCA_020631245.1 Bacteroidota bacterium
ATACGGAGGAGGTAGGGAATTGTAGCTTCTTTATGGGTATTCACCAAACATTGAAGGAAGAGCAGGTGAGAGAGGCGGCGGAAAGAGTGAAAAACGTCCTACGATTAACGACTGACGTCCTACGAAAAAAACGTCCTACAATTTATGATTAACATCCGACGATTAGCGATTGAACGTCATTCAGTCATTTGCTCATTCACACATTCACTCATTGTCTTTGCGCAAGGGATAGTAGCGGTAGCTTGCCGAAGCAGACATTAGTGAAGCTACGACTAGCAGGGCTGACAGCGGAAGACACTGCTAGGCGTATTAGCTGAACTAGTGTGTGCGAGGCAACTATAAGCGGATAGCCCGACCCGTAGGGATGCGCCCAGATAAATAAAATCTGACTCCTGACCCCTGAAACCTGTCTCCTCTAAAATATATATTATGACCAATTGGCTTAACTTCATAAAAGATTACCCCCACGAATTTACGATACAATACCCACCCCGTCGCGAGTATTTTATGCAACATTTTCGCGCACCTAAGCAAGAAGACCTATTTAAAGAAGAGCGGGAAGTATTGCTGTATCTGCATATCCCATTTTGTGAATCGAAGTGCTATTATTGCAATTTTGCGGTAGATGTGCGGAATAAACAATCAGTGTTTGAGGCATATACGGAGGCACTTTGTAAAGAAATGCGGGAGCTTGAAGCTAAATTGCATCCCGAAGTGAGGATCAAGGGGATTGATATTGGAGGAGGGACACCGACTCGCTTGCCGAATCCTTTATTGGAAAAAGTGTTGGTGCAATTGCGACCCTTTGTGGAGAATGCCAAGCAGGAGCACCCTTTTCCATTGAGTATTGAAACGACGCCCAATATTGCGGCAAATGAATTGGATAAATTGCAATTGATGGCAGATCATGGGGTAGAGCGGGTGAGTATGGGGATTCAAAGTTTTAATGTGACCAATTTGGAGGAGGTGAACCGTAGCCTGCATATTCGCAAAAATGAGGAGGCGGTTGCCAATATCCGAAAGGTGGGATTCAAGCGGTTCAATGCCGATTTGATATTTGGTTTACCGCAACAATCTATTATTGATTGGCAATACGATGTAGAGCGGATTATTGACCTCGCTCCTGATTCGATTACGACCTACGATTGTTTGTATCGAGGGAAAGGACGTGCCCTCACTCGTAAAACGCAATCACTTCCATCTATCGAGAAGTATGGAGCGATGTATGATTTGGCTTATCAACTGTTGACAGAAGCGGGTTATTATGCGCCCTATGGTTCGGTCAATTTTTCGAAATTTGCAACGGAGACAGGAACCAGTGCCTATTTCGAAGGTCGCTTATTGGATGGCTTGCCTTATGTGGGTTTGGGTAATTATTCCTCGAACCAAATGGGTGATTTTTGGTATTTTAATACCTATAAGGTGGATGCCTATATCGACCAAGTGATGCAAGGGGAGTCGGTGATTGGTGATTTTTATCACTTACCTTCAGCGGAGTTATACGCGAAGTACTTGTTGTACTCTTTCAATTATGGCTTTATTGATGGGCTTCGTTTTCAAAAACGCTTCGGAACTTCCTTGATGGAGGCATTCGAGGAGGAGCTTCAAATTGCATTTAACAAAGGTTGGATGACGAAACGGGGGAGTATTTGGCAGTTGGCGGAGGGGCAGTTTAAGAATATGAATTTTGTGCGGAGTTTGTTTTATAGTGGTGAGGCGAAAGAGTGGTTGATGGAGTTGGATAGGAAGTTGGTTTAGCTATTTCTCTTTGGGGGCTTCATAGGACGATGTCCCATGTTACTGATGAAGTCCCTTTGGGACATGGGTTTGGTGAACTTATTAAATGTCGGTGGCAAGTGGTAGCCTATAATCCCCTCCTCGGAGGGTTAGGGTGGGTTTATTCTTAGGATGTTATCCTAAGTTGATGGCTTAGTTCCTTTGGGACATGGGTAAGTCCTGAAGGGACGTTGGCATTAGCATTGGATGAAATCCGATGCTAATGGACGGCGGAAGGTCTAGCCCTGAAGGGGCTTTGGCAACTATACTGTAAAGACGCATGAACAGGCTTGGTGAATTCGATATTAAATGTAAACTATTTAGGATTATTATTGTTTTTATATTACTCGTTGATAAACAAGACGCTCATTTCTATTTCGTTTTTTTAGTTACAGTTACGATACATAACAATGTTGATTTATGGTGAATATAATAGCTTTTTTGGTGGTTTTTATTCTAGTAACTATTGCTTGTATTCATTTTTATTGGGCGGCTGGCGGAAAAAAATGGGGAGATATTGTAATTCCTGAGATGGATGGAAGTCCTATGTTTGAGCCGCCTGGCATGATTACTGCATTAGTAGGCGTATTGTTATTGGACGTTGCTTTTTTTGTGTTAGTGGAGGCGGGAATTTTACCCTTCCCTTATTTTACGGGGCTTATACACTATTTGGGGATAGCAGCAGGAGTCGTATTTGTTATTCGTTCGATAGGCGATTTTAAGTATACAGGCTTCTTTAAAAAAATGAAGGAGAGTCGTTTTGCTTATTATGATACCCGTTTTTATTCACCCTTATGCTTGTTTTTGGGACTCGCAATACTAACTATTATTTTTTTAAAATGATATTTTTGAAAAATAATATTTGATTTTTAAGGTGAAATATTTTGAGAATTGATCGATTTTCTTTAAAATTGAGAAAGATATAGACCGATTTTTAAAGAAGATAAATTTTTACACTTATATTTTATTGAATAAGTTAGAGCTATTTACCTCGTCTGAATTAGCTACAATGAATCTTAGCCTTGCCACTTGCTAAACCAACACGTTTTATCTGATTGGTTTTGTCCACGATACTTTGCCTAGTCCTAAAACCTTTTTCTATCATGATTAATGATCGACATTAATATGGTAGTTAGATAGGTATGTTATGTTATTTTTGAAAAATTTTAGATTCTGACATTTGTAGTTAGAGATTATTTTATATATTACCTTTTATTATGACAACTAAGAAACGTAGAAACTATCCTGGTGATAAGCGGGAAGTTGGAACAAAAGATTATGGATTGATTTTGAGCAATTTAATCAATTATCGTAATCAACTTTTCCGCACAGATGATGAGGGAGAGATCCTCAAAATATTTTTAAAGATTTCTATTAAGCTAAAAGAGTTAGGCTTTACTTCTGCTAGTAATAAAGTGAAAACGAAAGCTAAGAATACGAATCGTCTGAGTAAAAAGAAAGAAGGCGTTATTAATATTGCAGCAGAGAAATGGAAAGAAGGGAAAGATTTACATGAAGCAGAAAAAGAGAAAGTCAAACGAGAAGCAAGGGAAGCAAAGCAGTTGTTGAGAAAACAACGCGGCTGGAAGACAAAGAGTAAAGAAGGAAAATAAATATTTATTTTTAGTCCTGTTTTAGTTTTTTACTTTGATGGGAGAGGTATGTCTGCTTGTGTCGTAAATGTCTTTATGGATACAAAACAAAACCCACATAAAGTTTTCTTATTTTATGTGGGTCATTGTCGGTTTGTTTAGGCTATTTACTTATGAAAACATGTTCATAACAACGTCTATCTTCCAGCTTTCTTCCAAATCTTTTTATACGCTTTTTTGAATTTCTTATAAGCAAGTCCTGCTGATTCTAAACGATATTGGCTGAGTAAGCTTTTATAGTCGCCTCCTACATATTTTCTCACATCTGTGACAGCTAACTCGGTACCTAAGCGAGTGAAAAGAGCCTTTGTCATCTTATTGGACATGCTACGTCTTGAAAGATCATGTAAGAGCGCAATGGTATGGTCGTTTTCTCCCTTTTTGCGGAAGTAATTGGCTCCAAATGCTTTAAGTTCAATATCATTAGATTTGATCATCATAGTATATAAATCGGGTTTTTCGATTCCGAAAGTACTTCCTATTTGATGTAGGTTGAAATAACTTAGGGCCTCTTCATAAGCTTTGCCTGCTGAGTAATAACTAGTTTTCGAAATTAAATCTTCCATTTTGCGAATTTTCTTCTCATATTGGTAGGCTTTTTCAATACGTTTCATTTCGCGACTGGCATGGTCATTAATGGCAAACATTCCTTCACACTGGCTCGGATAGTATTTATCGGTCATTTCTTTGAGCTGTTCAAAAGCACGGAAGAACTCTTTATTTTTACTAGCTCTCATGCCTATTTCCACCCCTGATTTAAAGTTATTACGATTATTGATACAGGTTTGGGTATTGATACCTTCTTGAATTTCGCCTACTTTCTGATCGATAATAGGACTATCTTGGAGGTGATAATCTGCTTGTTTGCGGTTTATGTCCTCTTTAATGGCTTCTGCTTTATCTAGCTCATTATCTTTAATGGCTTTGTTGGCTTCATGGATATCTGAACCTATCACCTTCCCACCTGCGTCTCTAATGGCATTTTTGATTTCTAAAGCTCTATAGTTCCCTTTTTCGAGGGTATGAGATAGGGCTAAGTCTTCTGCATTTTGATATTGAATAACCGCCTTACGGTTATCTCCTCGTTGTTGTAACTGCTTGCCATACATAAAGTAGCTTTCGTAGAGACTATTGTATAAGCGTGTTTCACAGCCAATTTGAGGTTTGGATTGACAAAGGCGATTTGCTTCTTCGTAGGCTTTTGTTGCATCTCCAAATCGCTTATTTAGGAAGGCTGTTCTGCCTTGTTCTACTTTATTAGTATACATCCCTCTATAAGCATTTCCATAGGCATCATCTAATTGGCGATTGTCTGTTCTTACAAGGCGTTCTTTAGATAGTTTAGAAGCCTCGTCGAGCGAGTAGATAGCATTCTTAAAATCACCTCTTCGTGTTGCTTGGTCCCCTGCTGAAATATAACTACTGTAAAGATTTTCAAAGCCATCTTGTAGGCGGTTGGCACAACGTAAATCTACCATACCGATATAATCAGCAAGTTCTATTTCCATATTTTTGGCACTCAATAACTCTCCTTTGCGGATTTGTAAATTATTGCCATTTTGAGCATATAATGCTTGATCAATACGGATACAGTAAATATCTTGGAATGCTCTTACGGCTGCGAGGTTATCAGGAATCCAGTTGCGATTATTTCTTTGGAATAACATCGCTTCTGCTAATAAGCGAAGAGAGTTGTCAAAACGACGACCTTGTGCGTCAGAAACAGCGATGCGAAGCATGTCTTCATACATGAAGTGTTTGCGGTCTCCAATAATATTTAATGCTCTTTGCTCTTGACGGCGAATACGATCCCTACAATTGCTTAAAAAACCTGTTGGACATAAGATGTCTCCTGCCTGTCGATAGATGACTAAAGCGGCTTCAAATTCCGTAGGGTGGCGAAGTAGGTCGTCTCCTTGTGCTTTGAAATAATCGAAGGCTTGTTCGGCTAAGATTTCGCCACGAGGATCATCCTTTCTTGCGAGGTCGCTCAAAACATCTTCAAATCCATCCCAATCATTTTCTCGTAGGTATGATTCTCCAAGCCCTGCTAATGCTTCTGAGTAATTGGGATCTACTGCTAATGCTGCTTCAAAATAGTCTCTTGCTCTTGAGGGGTTACTTTTGCGATAACGTAGCCCTTCTTGGTAAAATTTATTGGGGAGTGAACGACGTGCATAGCGAAGTTCATTATCTAATTTGGCGATACGCTCCACAAGGCTTTCTGCTGGAATAGCTGGTATACCTCTAAAGCTTTTTTCTTTAATGGCTGGTAGCTCGTCTTGTAATTCTTGAAAGAAATCGACTTGCTTGTCGATATTTGTAATACGACCATCTTCAATGCGATCTAATTCGGTGATATAGTCATTGACTTGTTCTAAGGTATTGGCGTATTCATCCATTAAGTCATATACCTTTTCAATGTCTCTTTCGTTATCAGCAAATTCAAATCTTACATTTTTAACCTTAACTGGACATGCCGCTAGATTGGATTTGGCATCATATACATACCACCATTCAGCCACTTCGTGGAGGCTATTTAAACGATAATTGAATACTCTTTTTTCGACTTTGCTATTGCTTTTATCTCGTAGTTCGAACTCTACTTTTACTCGTAAGTCTTTCATCAAAAAACGGGTGACATCGAAGCCCTTGTACATGAATTTACGTTCTTTGTCGGAGATGTGTAATTTGATATAATGCTCTAATTTTTTTGTAGCACTTGGTACTCTTCCTCCAGAAGGAACACGACCTCTTCCATTATTGGAACCTGTACTTTGTCTTCCTCCTCTAGAGTTACTAGCATTTTCTCCATTATCTCTAGTTTGGGTATTTACCCTTGCTTCTCCTATTTCTATTTCATAACGGAGTTGGTAAGATTCATCATGTACTCTAAAAACATAAGATTCGGAATCTACATAGCAGGCACCATCGGTAGCAGCTACGAGCGGGGAAGTGTTGAAGAATAAACTAAAAAAGAGGCTTAGAATAGTTACTTGAAAGATTCTTTGTTTCATGGCTTTATGATTTTGATATTATGGTCTTGTAATTTATTCGTAACAGGAAATCATAAGTTACAATAAAATAGATGTAATGAATGTTATTCCGTTTAAGATGCAGAACGAGGGGGTAGAAATCATAAAAAAAGAGAGGCGACAGGAAGGGTTTTGTGTAAATATAGAATAGTGAACTTAACTTGTAGATACTTGATAATCTAGGAGGTTCAAGCTTATTCACTTGATTAAAGATAAGGAATTCAAGTGAAATTAGTATCTTGCTTTTCGACAGTAGTAATAAATTGTAATCAAAAAAAGAATGCAGTTAAACAATAAGGTATTCGGAACAGGGAAGGATGTCATTATCTTACATGGACTTTTTGGTATGTTGGATAATTGGCAAACCATTGGTAAACAATTGGCTGCCGATTATCGAGTGTGGTTGGTGGATCAACGCAATCATGGGAAATCACCCCATACAGATAGTCTTAGTTATTACTCTATGTCGGATGATTTACATGAATTTATAGAAGAACATGATTTAGACGATGAGCCAGTGATAGTAATTGGTCATTCGATGGGAGGTAAAACAGCCATGCAATTTGCAATGGATACTTCCGAATATGTAGATAAACTCATTGTAATTGATATTGCCCCAAAAGAATATCCTCCTGGGCATCAAGCCGTTTTTGATGGCTTTGCGGCTGTCGATTTGGCTCGTGTACAAAATAGAAAAGATGCTGATGCACTGATGGCGACTAAAGTGGATGATTGGGGGGTACGGCAGTTTTTGTTGAAAAACTTGACGCGCAAGAAAGAGGGAGGCTATGCTTGGAAATGCAATTTACCTGTTTTGGTGGAAGATTATGATATGATCATTGATAATACCTTAGAAGTGGGAGATCAATTTGAAGGAGAGACTTTGTTTATTAAAGGAGGGAAATCTGCTCGTTATATCGTGCCTGATGAGGATTGGGATATCATTCAATATCATTTTCCGAATGCTAAATTGGAGATTGTGGAGGAGGCAGGACATTGGGTACATGCAGAGAAACCAAAAGAACTGTTGGAGATAATAAGGGATTTTTTGAAATAAGGAATAGGGATTGAGGGACTGAGGGAATTAATTAAATTTGAGTAATTGCGACTATTATATGAACATGGTTGGGTTCGTGCCCTAGTTTTTTGTATTGCCTTTTTTATAATGGCAGTCGTTGGAGGGGGGGTATGTATCTTGTTAATTAGTGCTTTGGGCTTTTTGACACAAGGTGTCCCTTATGATACCTTTGAGGTTTTTGAAAATGTTTATTTGTTTGGTTTATTTCAATTTGGAACCTTCTTATTTACCCTCCTCTTAGTTTATCTATTTAGAAATAATTATGATCGAGAAACGGTCTATTCGCTTGGCTTTGCTTGGCGAGGTTGGGAGTCCGATGCCTTACGAGGTTTTTTAGGAGGTGTCTTGATTATTTCAACAGGTTTTTTAATCCTGTGGATATTGGGTAATTTATCAGTGGTACAGGTCACTTGGAATATTCCAATGCTTTTGTTTTATGTGTTTTTGTTTGGGGTAGTAGCAGTCAATGAAGAGTTGCTGGTGCGTGGGTATATTCTACGAAATTTGATGGATTCTTTATCTCCTTTTTGGGCAGTCTTACTTAGCTCCTTATTTTTTGGGATATTACATGGAACCAATGATAATGTCACTGCAATAGGTTTACTAAATATTGTGTTGGCGGGTGTTTTACTAGGCGTATATTATGTCTATCGAAAAAATTTGTGGTTCCCAATTATGTTGCATTTGAGCTGGAATTATTTTCAAGGAGGTGTCTATGGTTTCGAAGTAAGTGGAATGGATTTTTATAGTATTATCAAACAAGATATGCAAGGAGTCGCTTGGTTGACAGGTGGAGATTTTGGTTTTGAAGGGTCTTTGTTGTTGACGGGATTGATGGTGGTGAGTATTGGTAGCGTTTGGTGGTGGGTTAGTAATGAGTGAGTAGAGACAAGGCATGCCTTGTCTGTACGAATGAGGCGTAAGGCCATTCAGTCATGAACCCACCCCTAGCCCCTCCGAGGAGCGAAATTGCGTGAGGGATAGTAGCGGTAGCTTGACGAAATAGCCGCTTTTGTGAAGCAATGACTAGCAGGGCTGACAGCGGAAGACACTGCTAGGAATATGCTGAACTAGCGGGTATGAAGCAACTACAAGCGGATAGCCCGACCTGTAGCAGGGTCTGAGGGATAGAAGGATTGAGGGACTGTATATTTATTTTTGATCATTTTATCAAGTCCATATTTCCCGAAGACCTGCGGAAGGGCACGCCCAAAAGATGGATAAAATCAAGAGAGTCTCTTATTACTGTTCTAATTCCAATATTTCTAACAAGCCAGCAATCGAATGAATTTCAAAATTAGGTAGATGTTCGGTGTCGTTTTCTTTTTTAGAGAAATTAGCCCAACAGGTATCAATTCCAAAATTATTTCCTCCTTGTATATCGGAACTCAAACTATCACCCACCATCAATAAGCCCGACTTATCTGGTTC
>JAHDHP010000185.1:0-7268 GCA_020631245.1 Bacteroidota bacterium
AAAGATAGGAAATATATGGTAAATGGGCAATAGGGAGGAGGGTTTTAGGGGGTGGGGGAGTTTTTATAGTTTGGAGAAAACTAATGTTTTTTCGAATGTGGCTAAAGCCGTATTGTGTATCTCATTGTAATCCGTCGGTTAAAACCGACGGCAATATTTATGCCTCCCAATTTGAGTGGTTTATATATTGCCTTTTGGCTTTAGCTAACGGTTAATGAGTGAAAAAATACGATGGCTTTAGCCGCATTGTGAAAGATATTGGTTTTGTCCAAACTCTAAAATGTTTGTAAATAGTTTGTAACAAGCACAAACAGCAACGAAACAAGCTCTTTTATTGTTAGGGTTACATAAAAGTAATATTTGCAGGTAGTATCAAATGATAATGATTATTTTATGAAACTTTACAACACCCTATTAGTGCTAGTTCTTAGTGCAATCGCCCTCTGCTTATCAGGATGCTTTAAATGGGCAGCTAGAGCGAAAGATAAACTCCCTCAAGAAACAGCCTTAGATAAAACATATAGCTATAAAGGAAAAGTGATCATCATAGGTGCTGGGGCATCAGGATTGGCGGCTGCTAAAGTCTTAGAACAAAACAATATCGAATATATTATTCTAGAAGCAACAGACCGATATGGAGGTCGTTTGAAAAAGGACACAACCTTAGCTGACTTCCCGATTGATGTAGGTGCGGAATGGATTCATAGTGCTCCAATTACCTTAAACAAATTGAAAGGAAAAAAAGGAGATGAAATAGATGAAGAACTTATTCCATATTATACGGAAAATACAGCAAGTTGGGATGGAGAAAATTATAAAGTCAATCCCAGTTGGCAAAACAAGGCTATGTATAATTTTTTGCCCGAATCTAAATTTAAAAATTCTACTTGGTACGATTTCGTCAATGAGAATATTGCAAAAACAGTTAAGCATAAAATCAAATTCAATGCTCCTGTTACTGAAATAAATTATACTGATAATACTGTTATCGTTAAAACCGAAAATGGAGATAGCTACGAAGCAGATAAGGTTATTGTCACCGTTTCAATTGGAGTTTTAAAATCTAAAAAAATCAACTTCATACCAGAAATGGGAGAAAAAAAGAAAAAGGCAATCGAATCTATCACTTTCCATCAAGGATTTAAAGTCGCCATGAAATTCTCCGAAAAATTTTATCCCGACTTCGTTAATTGTAAAGTTAAAAGCGGAGAAAAAGGATTCTACGATATAGCTTTTAAAAAGAATTCACAAACCAATATATTAGGATTTCTATGTACTGGAATTGAAACTCAAAAGTACTATGACCTTAATTCTGAACAAGAAATTATTTCCACCTTGCTTCAAGAATTGGATGAAATATTTGATGGGAAAGCTACTGCCACATATACTGGTGACTATATTTTGGAAAATTGGGGACAAAATGAGTTTATTCAAGGTACATGGACACAAGCCATCCAAGAAAAAAAAACGCATTTGAAAATTCTAAATCAATCTTTGGATAACAAGGTTTACTTTGCTGGTGAAATTTACGACCCCTACCAACAAATGGGAGTGCCAGGAGCCATATTATCTGGATATTACTCCATTGATAGGTTATTAAGCGATGAAAAATAACTGGCTACAACATTGTCTCGCGTGAGAGATAGTAGTGGTAGCTTGCCGAAATAGACAGGCAGTGACGCTTCCTCTAGCAGGGCTGACGGAGGAAGACACTGCTAGAGGACATAGCGGAACACCTGGTCTATGAGGCAACTACAAACGGATAGCTCGACCCCATTTCTCCATAGCAAGGGGTTTAAACCCCTTGCTATGGAGAAATGGGGGCACGCCCAAAAATATAAAATTCTAACGCCATGAAACACATTTCCAACATGCTATTACTCCTTATTTTTATATGCCTTCCGAATGCAATGGGGGCACAAGATAAGGCAGTGAGCAAGCCCAATTTTGAGGTACACAGACTAGATTATTATATCTCCATTTCAGAAGCCGCATTAAAAGACGTTACGAGTCTAAGTGACCTCTATCCAGACTATGAAGCTGCATGGGTGAGTGAATATATTGCGGTAGAAATATCGACGACTTATAAGGGGAAAATACAAAAAGTGGTCAACAAAAATGAGCTACTTAGTCCTGCACAAAAAGAGCTATTGGCTAGGGGAGATACAGGTGCAGATATTTTGGTGAAAGTTGATTATATGCCTGAAAATACATTGACCCATAATGAACAGAAAGAGATGGAATTTAGGGTGAAGGTACTCCCACAAAGTGATGCACAATATCCGAGTGGTGAGGAAGCATTAAATCGATATTTGAAGGAAAAGACAATAGACAAAATTCCTGATAATAGTTTTAAAGGCTATGACTTAACTGCCATAAAATTTATCATCAACGAAGAGGGAGCTGTGGAGGATGCGCGGGTATTTAAGTCAGCGTATCAAACCTATGAAAATAAAGAGGTAGAAGCTTTATTATTAGAGGCAATCCAACATATGAACTGTTGGGAGCCTGCGGAATATGCAGATGGAACGAAGGCAAAGCAGGAGTTTGTATTTACGGTTGGAAATAAGGAGAGTTGCCTAATGAATGTTTTAGGTATTCGCAATGCTTTCGATTGATCGGCTAGGCATGAATACTATTAGATTGGTAGATATTGCATATATTTGTCTAAATCAATCATTCATATAAGTAACTACCTGTGAGTTTTTTACCAAAATTTAATAATCGCCATCCTCTTCAAGTGGAATTTAAAGCGATTACGCAGCGATTTTCCAAACCATTCACAGAAGAAGAAGTGACGGCATTTGAAGAATGGGCGATAGAGATGAGTTATAAAGCGATTAGATTGAGCGATGATAATAATTATTCGGATGCGATTACAGTATTGGGAGACTTGGTAAATTTGACAGCCTATTATGAACAATATCGGCGACAGATTATGACGATGATATTGATCAGTATTCAGTACCAGCGCTTTGGAGAAATTGAGGAAGCAAAAAAATATGGAGAAAAGAGTATTTCCTTATGTTATGAATATGACTGTGGAGAAGTGTTGGGCTATGCTTATATTAAATTAGGTTCGTCGTATGGACTCAATATGGAGTTTAGCAAAGCCTTCGACCTTCTTAAAATGGGTATTGAGTATTGTTTGAAGTATGGAAGTTATCCCCAAGCAGTCAATGCGCATGTTTCTATTGCCAGTATGTATGGTATTTGTAAGAAATATGATATTGCAATTGAATATTTGGAACTAGCGTTGAACTATGCAAAAAAGCATCAGGTAGAACGCTTGTATTTTTTGATCTATAATTGTTTTGCGGATTATTACCTAGAGTTAGGTCAGTTTGACAAAGTAGAAGAATACGCCAAAAAAACAGAATATTACCTACGAAAATCAGAAGAAAATCCCTCCTTAAAAAGTAAACGAGATAACTATAATTTTCTAGAAACCAAAACACATCTTTGGCGCATATTAGCTATCACACATCTCAAAAATAAAAACTATGCACAAAGTATTGAGTATACAGAAAAAGCTATTGCAGTAGCAAATCCCGCGAATAATTTCCCCTGGGATTTTACCTATAAGTGTTATATGATTGCGGGGCGTACCTACTACCAATGGCAGCAGTACCAAAAAGCAAAAGAGACATTTGAAAAAGCCATTGCATTATATCTAGAAGGAACAGAAGGGGCGGTTCATGAAAATGAAAACCTGGGAACGGCTTATATAGAACTATCCAAAACCTATATGCGCTTGGGTGATATTGAACAAGCAATAGCATGTAATGACAAAGCCATCAAGGAAAGTGAAAAGTTGGAGGCTGCTTTAAAAGGACGAATTATCAAACGAGTGGAAGATAGCTTCGATCTAGGACAACAACTCAAATCGAATAAAGTAGATTCGCAACAGGCTTTTCTAAGGTCGCAAATGAATCCACATTTTATATTTAATACCATCTCCACGATTCAATCTCTCATATTAAAAAAAGACAATAAAAAAGCCGCGCAATACCTTGCTAAGTTTTCGCATTTGATGAGAACAACATTGGAGAATTCTAGATACAAACTCATTTCTTTGGAAGAAGAAATTAAATCGCTCAAAGACTATCTGCATCTCCAACAAATGCGCTTCGAATCCTCTTTCCAATTTACCATTTCAGTTGCCCTCTCTATTGATACCCACCATTCCCAAATTCCTCCCATGCTCATTCAACCCTTTGTCGAAAATGCCATTCTACATGGCATCAAAAACAAAGCAGATGGGAGGATTAAATTATCTTTCGAACAAGGTAAAAAAGTCTTAAAATGTACCATAGATGATAATGGAAAAGGTATTACTTCAAAGAAAATGATACCTTCAAAAAATACGCTTCACTCTACCCAAATTGTCCAAGAACGATTGAAAAACTTAGGCTTAGAACACAATGTCGTTGCCAAACTCGACATCACTAACAAAGCCCAATACAACGATGGAGAAGAAGGTACTTGTGTGCTTATCCATATCCCCTTCTTCCAAGAATTCTAATAAATCCAACCCAACACTCCAATGAGTGACTTTGATGATGGTATATGCTCCCCAAGCATTTTCCCTTTATATAAAGAATATGTATTTTTGAAAACCCAATTTACATTAAATACTGAACATGCTAACCGTTATACCAAAATTTAATACGATTCATCGTTTTCAAGAAGAATTCGAAGCAATTAGTAAAAAATATACCAACCCTCTATCCAAACAAGACCAAAAGGAGTTTGAAAAATGGGCAGTAGCTATTAGCTATCAGGTAATAGGATTAAAAGGCAAAAACCAATATACTGAAGCAATCAAAGTATTAATCGATATTGCCAATTTAGCCGCCTATTATCAACAGTACAACCGTCAAATAATATCATCTATTCTCCTAGGGATTTTATATCAACGCCTAGGCGATGGTAATAAAGCTGTTAAGTATGGAGAAAAAGGAGTGGCACTTTGTTATGAATTTGATTGTGGGGATAAATTAGGATATGCTTATGTACAATTAGCCACTACTTATGGGCTTTGGATGCAGTTTGACAAGGCATTTGAACTATTTAAAATAGGAATTAAATACTGTGTAAAATATAAAGATTATAGGCAAACAATAGGAGCGTATACCACCTTATCTTCTATGTATGGGATGAGTAAAAAATATGAAGAAGCCCTAAAATACATCTATTTAGCCTTAGAATATGCCGATAAACATAAAAAGAAAGAGCCTAGCTACCATTATCATTATGCTATTTACTCCTGTTGTGCGAAGTATTACTTTGCTTTAGGACAAATAGACAAGGCCGAAAGTTATTTAGAAAAATCAAATCAAAGTCTAGAAGAACGAGAAGGCTATGATCCACGTCATATCTTTGATACAAAGGCACAAAACTATAAATTAGCTGGCAAGATTCACTTCAAAAAAAAGGACTACACTACCAGTATTAAAACGCTAAAAAAAGGAATAGAACACATAAACTCAATCAACTTTTATCCTTGGGATTTTAGCTATATGAGTTATGAAGTTATAGGGCAAGCTTATTACCAATTAGAAGAATATCACCAAGCCAAAAAATACTTTCTCCAGGCAATTGATCTCTATCATGTAAAAACGAAAGATTATCAGCAAAATGAGATAAATGTCGCCAATGTTTATTTAGAACTAGCCAAAACCTATATGCACTTAGGAGAGGTCGAAAAATCTATTGATTGTATAAGTAAAGCAAAAGAAGAAAATATAAAATTTGAAGCCCTACTAAAGAGTGGGATCATTGAGTCTATTGAAGAAACCTACGACCAAAGTGAGCAACTCCGATCCGATAATGTAGAAATACAACAAGAATTTCTACGCTCACAAATGAATCCACACTTTATTTTCAATGCTGTTTCTACCATCCAAGCATTAATTCTAAACAACGAAAATAAAAAAGCCTCTCGTTATCTTTCTAAGTTCACCAACCTCATGCGATCCACATTAGAAAACTCCAATTACAAACGTATTGCTTTAGAAGAAGAAATAAAATCTATTGAAGATTACATTGCCCTACAGCAAATCAGATTTGAACCCTCTTTTCAATTTTCCTTAACACTCGATGAGTCTCTCAATATATACGAATCCCTAATCCCTCCCCTTCTGATCCAGCCATTCATTGAAAATGCTATTTTACATGGTATCAAAAACAGGGCAAATGGACTTATAAAGCTTCATTTTGAACAGGTAAAAAATAGCTTAAAATGTACCATAGAAGATAATGGTTGTGGTATTTATTCCAACATAAAAGCAACGCCAAAAACGACATCCCATTCCACAAAAATTGTCCAAAAAAGATTAAAAAACTTGGGCTTAGAATACAATGTCATTACCAAACTAGATATTATTGACAAGTCTACAGAAGGTGGACAAGGCACCAAAGTAATAATTACCATGCCCCTCTTCAAAGAATTCTAATAAGCAATTTTTCGCACTTCGCACCTTAGCAAATATTCTGCTCCCACCAGATTAACTATGCAAAATCTGACCCCTGAAACCTGTCTCCTCTTATTTCCCCTTCTCCGTGCCCTCCGTGTTTCACTCTTTGTGCGCTCTGTGTCTCCACCAAGCAAACACCCACAAGGGCACCATCACAAACGCCACAAACACCGCCCAAAAAGCCATCCACTGCCCCATATTAGTCGGCACCCGACGAGCTGTCACCGCCAAAGGCACACAAAACAACACCAAAGTAGGAGCCCAACGCTTTACCCACCTCAAAAACGCATTCCCCCAACGTCGCCTCCGAATACTCCACTTATCCGAAGAATGAATATCCAACACACTCTCAGGAAGCCCCTCTTCCTCCAACAATTCCTCCATCTCCTCCTCCCGATCGCTCAACAAATACTCCTGGCGCAATAGCTCCACAATCTCCCCCTGTGTACGACGTTGAAACTCATTCTCATTCGCCAAAAACAAATACTCTTCCGTATGCTGCTTCCGCAAAATAAACACCTTACTATTTAAAAAACCAATATGATAAAAAGAACGCTCCTCGCCCCATTCCATCAACAACACATCCGCATAATCAAAATGCTCCCAAGTTCCCTTCTGCACCTCCCCATTAAATGCATACAACAACTCCCCATCCTGCTGATTTTTATGTCGAAAAATAAACGTCGTCGCATTATCATCCACATACTCCCCAATTACCAACCACGACTTATCCACATAATACACCAAATCCGTAAAGTGTTTACTATACGGAAAAATGCTATGCAACAA
>JAHDHP010000185.1:7368-8849 GCA_020631245.1 Bacteroidota bacterium
CATAATACACCAAATCCGTAAAGTGTTTACTATACGGAAAAATGCTATGCAACAATTCTTGAAAAGAAGAAGTGGACATGGTTTTTATTAATGATTGATAGAGAAGGCTAAATTAACAAAAAGGTGTCAGGTTTCAGGGGTCAGGAGTCAGTTTTTGTAAAGACAGAGCCTTGTACTTGATCTTTTTCGTTCTGTGTGGGGAGTAAAAAAAGGTCAGTTATTATCTGGATAAATGCCCAAGAACTTCGAAATTTTACCTGACACCTGATACTCTATTCTTCCTCCTCCTTCGGAGGCTTCGGCAACCGCCCCTCCTTTTTCAAGGCATTATATATAATCCACTCCAACTGCCCATTCGTACTCCGAAACTCATCAGCCGCCCATTTCTCCACAGCCTTAATGATTTCGGGAGGCAATCGAAGAGGAAAAGCTTTCTTTTTTGCCATTGGAATATAGGTTATTAAATAAAAAAATAAGCATCCTACGTTCAACCGTCGGTCGTCGTACGTTCAATCGTTAGTGATTCAACGTCCCCGCATTAATCACAGGATTCGTCGATTGATCCGAACAAAGCACCACCATCAAATTACTAATCATCGCTGCCTTCTTCTCCTCATCCAAGTCCACAATTTCCTTCTTACTCAACTCATCCAAAGCCATCTCCACCATACTTACAGCCCCCTCTACAATCTTCATGCGAGCTGCAATAATTGCTGTTGCCTGTTGTCTTTGAAGCATCGCACTTGCAATCTCTTGTGCATACGCCAAATGACTAATACGCGCCTCCATAATCTCAATACCAGCAATCGTCAATCGCTCCTCCATCTCTCTTTCCAACTCTCCATTTACCTCCTCCCCACCAGAACGCAATGAAATATCTTGCTCCTCATCATCAAAGGCATCATACGGATACAAACCCGCCAATTTACGTACCGCCGCCTCACTTTGTACATTCACAAAATGCACATAATCATCCACCTCAAAAGCCGCCTTAAACGTATCTAATACTCGCCAAACCAGTACCACCCCAATCATAATCGGATTACCCAATTGATCATTCACCTTAATCGGTGTACTATCAATATTCCTCGCACGCAACGAAATCTTCTTCTTCACATACAACGGATTCACCCAATAAAAGCCATTCTTACGAATCGTTCCTTTATACTCCCCAAACAACGTCAATACACTCGATTCATTCGGATTCACAATTACAAACCCCTTAAAACAAAATACCGCCAAAGCTACCAACACAATAGGAAGTGGATTTTCCACTCCTATAATCGTCACTACCGAACCAATAATAACTGCCAATAAAACAACAATGGCAATATAACCCGAAAGAGCTGTTACGATTTTTTCCTGTTCCATGATCTAAATTTATTTGTTTTGAAATGATATTATTTTGATGTCACTTTGATTTTGTAACGACTCGCTTTTCAAAAAAGTTCAATTAGTTTTTATATTTTTGGGCGTGCCCC
>JAHDHP010000186.1 GCA_020631245.1 Bacteroidota bacterium
ATCCCACAATCCCTCCATCCCACAATCCCTCCATCCAACAATACATCCCTCAAACTACTTTCGTGGAATATATACATGCTCCCCTCTAGAACCTTTATGCGAACAGGGCAACAAACACGCGCACAACAAATTGTAGACTCATTAAAAAATAGTGATTACGACCTTATTGTTTTCCAAGAAGCCTTCCACAAAAAAGCATTCAATATTCTTTCTAGTGGACTTAGAGAAAACTTTCCGCATCAAATTGGTCCAGCCAATCGTGGAGGACTCATCAAAACCAATAGTGGGTTATGGATTATTAGTAAATATCCTTTGAAGAAAGTGGGAGCTATTCAATTTAAAGATTGTAAAGGAGTTGACTGTATGTCTAAGAAAGGAGCTTTATTAGTAGAGGTAGAAAAGGATGGGCATCGTTTTCAAGTCATGAATACCCACTTACAAGCCGCAGGAAAGGACAATAATCGTATTAAACAATTCAACCAACTAGCCGAAGAATTATTAGCAAAACATACCGAAGAGGGCGTCCCACAGATTTTATGTGGGGATTATAATATCCCACATACAACAAAAACCTACCAAAAATTATTGAAAAAACTAAAGGCAAAAAATGGCCCTTTGGTAGGTAAATGGAAAAAGACAACTAGTACACCTGATTTTGGAGGAGGGAAAAACTATATTGACTTTATTTTATACCGTCAAAATCAAAAGGAAGCGCGTCATATCAAACGACGCATTAAACGAGTTACAGGAAATTGGAAATGGAAAAATAAACAGCGAGAAGATCTCTCTGACCACTTTGCTGTAGAAGTAGAAGTAGAATGGTAAAAGAGAGGCTATCTCATTAATTTCCCTCACTAGCCTTCAAAATATCTGCTGTAAATAAAAAGGGCAAGGTATCTTTTACCGAATCAATCCTACAAACCTGTTGATTGGCACTTAACAAGTATAGCGTAATGGGTTTACCTGACTTATGCTCATACTCTGCCATTACCTGCCTACAAGCTCCACAAGGAGACACAATGTCTTCTAAATCTTTACCATTATAAAACACTGTTACCGCTATTGCTTGTACAGCAATATTCGGATAAGTTGCCGATGCATAGAACAAAGCAACTCGCTCTGCACATAAACCACTCGGATAAGCAGCATTCTCCTGATTGTTTCCCTGCAAGATCACTCCATTCTCCAATAATACGGCTGCCCCTACATAAAACTTTGAATAAGGAGCATATGCACTATGGCAAGCAGCTTTTGCTTTGGTAAATAACAACTTTTCTGTTTCAGAAAAACTCGAATAATTCTCGTAAAGTGTAACTGTTGTTTCCAGTTTGATTTTCTTCATAATCGATCTATCAAAAAATGGATCACTAAATTAGAAGTTTTTTTTACATTCTACACTACAATCGACTCACTGAATACCCTATTTGCAAACACTTTTATCGCAAATGCCCTGCCAGAGCTAATATTCAAGCTTCAAGAAACAAAAAAAGAGCGAATTTCATGAATTCGCTCTTACCAGTCATTCTATCGTTTATGCTATAATATCGTTATTATCTTTCGATACTTCAAATATAAAGTATATTTTCAGAAATTTCAATAAAAATTGAAAGTTTTTATCAAAAAATATATCTTTCTGTTGGGTGTGCCCCCATTTTGCTGATACAGATGCTACCACCAGCGTCCTCGCTGGTGGCATCTGTATCAGCAAAATGGGGTCGGGCTATCCGTTTGTAGTTGCCTCATAGGCACTGGTTCAGCATAGTCCTAGCAGTGTCTTCCGCTGTCAGCCCTGCTAGTCCTTGCTTCACTAAGTGCCCATTTCGCCAAGCTACCACTTCTATCCCTCACACAAAATAATGACTGAATGTATAAATGAGCGAATGACTGAATAGACGTTACACACCCAATCATCCAGTTATCCCGTCTATCACCACTCGTATCTGTGCATCTTCCAAAAACTCCCAAAAAGCTTCTTTAAAAAGAGCTTCATTTATTCGGTAGGCAGGACAGAATGACAACCACGGAACTGGCCAAGGATAATCACCACATACCGACTCTCCCCCATCACCATACTTCAATTGCCCGAATGTCAATTCCATTGTATAAGTATCTGGATCTAAGTGCAAGCCATATGTACTAGGCAGGGTATGTTTTGTAAAGGACGTATAACCTTGATGTGGAATTCCTTTTGGTAATTCATCACCCCAAGGAAATAAGGAACCTCCGCAAGCAATCTCAAACTCATCTTCTGTGGGGAGACGGCACTTATATTGTGCGAGATATTCATTAAGCATTACACTAAATTCAATCACCGTATTTGCTTCTTCATAAAATGACTCTACCTCCCAATCTACAAGGTCTTCCCAAGTAATGGTAGTAGTAGCTATCTTAAAAGGTGCAATTGTCACCTTTCGAGGAGGAGAAAAATAGAAGCTTCTAAAATCTTTAGGCTGCGTAAAATGTTCGAGGGTTTCAATAGCCTTTGCGGGTAACAACTTATCGTGTCGCCAACCTAATTCGTAATTCCCTCCAGGAACATCTACTAATTCGAATTCTTGGTTTTGGATGATTTTTTTCATGTAGCTAAAATAACAAAGGCAACTCAAAAATTGAGTTGCCCTAGAATATATAAGGTTATTATTTCGACTAACTTGCTCCAGTACCTCTATTACGAACTTTATATAATGTTGGTTTTTCTTCCCTCATGATACGCATATACCCTTCTTCAAAAATCTCACTAACTTCCAAAGGGTTCATCTGTAATAAGCTTGGATATTTTCGATATACTTCTTGAAGTAATTCAGCCCCTTTTCTTCTATTCATTTCTAATTGGCCTTTCATACTTTCTCGCTGTTCAGATGCTCGTATCTGTTCAGTACAACGCTCTCTTCTCGATATTTCCTTATACTCATCATTATTTTTACCTTCTATATACTTAATAGTTGGATTCTCAAAGCCTAAGATTAATCGCGTATGTTCTCGAAAAACGTTATCATTTACTAATGAGTCGGTCAAGGTTTTTAATTCTGGAGTATTCTGTGCTTTAACTTGTAAACTTACATTACAAATAAAGAATAAAAATAAAGCCTTAATCAAAAAGTTCATATTTAAATGCATTTATTAAGATTAAAAAAATTACTTATCATCACATGGTGAGGCATCATAACAATTATCATAAGCCAAATAACAATCATCTACCGTTGATTCATATAGGTTTTTTGCATGTACATCGCATTCCTCTTCTGACCCCACTTCATTACACAGCATTAATGTTTCATAGTATAAAGAAATTGCAGAACTAACACATGACCATAAATCTCTTGAACAAATTTCTAGATATTTGGTACAAGGATCTATTTCATAAGGGTCTATATTCATTCTAAAGTTTCCATTATTATCTTCAACCCAAACTGAAGGATATAATTTTGCCAAATATTTAAATGTTGCATTCTTAACATATAGCACTAACATCTCCTTATCTACCTCTTTTAATTCTGGATACTCTTGTAAGACCAATTCAATAATTGAAAGAAACGATTCACTTTTACCTAAGGATACATTATTAGATAATTGCTCTGTCGCATTTTGTTTTCTCGAAAGCAAATCTTCTACAGTATCAAAATTGCGAGTGTTGGTAGTAATCACATTCGTAGCATGAAATAATACAGGATCTTTCAGTTTCAATACATAATCAAAATGATCAATTACTTTAGCATTACTAGCTATCATTTCTGGAATATCATGCTCAAGTGTTTTTACTTCCTTTTCACAAGAAGATAAAGAAATAAACAAAAATAAGATTGGAATTATTATTATTAAACGATTCATTTTATTTGATTTTAAAATTAGTAATTAAAGTTTGCACCGAAGTGCCTTCACTAGAAAGACTAATAACTCCGCTGTTTTTCCCGCTAAAACTCATTTTTTTTTTATTTTTTTTGATCTACACGACTCAATCAACTATCATACAAGCACAAAACCCACCTCTAAATCTCCTCCCAAGAGGAGACTTGAAGACAGTCCGCTTATTAAAATATATGCGTAACGCCATCCAATTATTCAGTCATTCGCTCATCCAGTCATTGTCCCGCGTGAGGGATAGCAGTGGTAGCTTGACGAAACAGCCGCTTGGTGAGGCTTCGACTAGCAGGGCTGACAGCGGAAGACACTGCTAGACGAGTAGCCGAACAAGCGGGTGTGAGCCAACTACAAACGAATAGCCCGACTCCATTTTTTCCAATAGATGCCACCAGCGAGGACGCTGGCAGGAGCATCTATTGGAAAAAATGGAGGCACGCCCAAATAAAAATTGCACTTCATCAAACTATACCTATTAATTATTCGTTTTTAAATAGTATTGACTTAAAATTGACGCATAAATCGGGTAGTTTCATTAGATTTATAGATTGAACGTCAAGCACCAACCGAATTAATACGTACCATAACAAACTCGCCTTTATGAGATATTCCATTTTCACGGCTGTATTGGGTCTTCTTCTTATTGGAAGCGTAGGCAATAGTTTTGCACACGATGATTCTGAACGCAGCGAAGTATTGCTCAAAATTATTTTACAAGGACTGAAACAAGTCCATTATGATCCACAAAACTTGGATGATGATTTTTCGGAAAAGGTATATGAAATTTACCTCGATCAGTTAGATCCTCGAAAACGGTACTTTGTGCAGGCTGATATTGATCAATTGAATGCCTACAAGCACGAAATTGATGATGCAACGAAAGCAGCTAATTATGAGTTTTTTGACTTGTCAATTGACTTGTTGGAAGAACGACAAAAAGAGGCGCAGACTATTTATGAAGAAGTGCTGGAACAGCCTTTTGATTTTAGTGTAGACGAAACTGTTTATTTGGATTATGAAGAAATGACTTTTGCTGCTTCTAAGGCAGATTTGAAAGAGCGTTGGAGAAAAACAGTTAAATATCAGGTGCTTGCTCGTTTGGTAGATGAATTAGAGTCGCAAGAAAAGGGCTTACGAGAAAATGATCCGAAGGTGGAAATTAAGAGTTTTGATGAATTGGAAGCGAAGGCAAGAGAACGAGTTGGTAAGACGTACAAGAATATGTTTAGTACCTTTAATAAATTGGATACGAGAGATCGAGTTAATAATTATGTGCGTAGTATAACGATGGCTTATGATCCTCATACGGGTTATTTTCCTCCTGCTGATAAGGAGAATTTTGATATTTCTATTAGTGGTCGTTTAGAAGGTATTGGGGCACGATTGACAGAGCGTGATGGTTATGTAACAGTGACGGAGATTGTACCTGGTAGTGCTTCTTGGAAACAGGGCGATTTGAAAGCGGAAGATGTTATTTTGAAAGTAGCTCAAGGTTCGGAAGAGCCTGTAGATGTGGTGGATATGAAATTGGATGATGCGGTGAAACTGATTCGTGGTAAAAAAGGCTCAGAGGTACGTTTAACAGTCCGCAAATTAGATGGAGAAGTGATGACGATTCCTATTGTACGAGATGTTGTAGAATTAGAAGAATCTTATGCTAAGTCGGCTATTCTGAAAGATGATGCTAGTAAGGTAGGCTATATTAACCTTCCTAAGTTTTATGCTCCTTTTGGCGGGCAAAATGGTAGAAGTTGTGCGGAAGATATTAAAGAGGAAGTAACAAAATTGAAGGATGAAAATGTAGATGGTATTGTGATTGATCTTCGTAATAATTCAGGAGGATCATTGAATGAGGTAGTTGAAATGGCTGGTTTGTTTATTGAAGATGGTCCAATTGTCCAAGTGAAAGAACGTCAAGGGCCACCAGATGTCTATAGAGATCGTGATAAGAGCATTCATTATGAAGGACCATTAGTGATTATGGTTAATACCTTTAGTGCTTCTGCTTCTGAGATTTTGGCGGGTGCGATGCAAGATTATAAACGTGCTGTTGTTATTGGTACCGAATCTACATATGGAAAAGGAACTGTACAGCGATTTATTAACCTTGACCAAGCTGTTCCACCAGATTTTAGTGATTTAAAACCGCTAGGATCACTCAAATTAACCATCCAAAAGTTCTATCGCATTAATGGTAGTACCAACCAATTGAAAGGAGTAGTACCTGATGTAGTACTTCCAGATATTTATCAGGATATTGAGATTGGTGAAAAACAACAGGAGTACGCAATGAGTTGGGATGAGATTAAACCACTTTCATACAAAACATGGAAAGATGCGCCTAGTATCAATAAGATTAGAAATAAAAGTACTAAGCGAGTGGCTGCTAATCCTATTTTCAATTTAATTAATGAAAATGCGAGTCATCTTAAAACACAGCGCGATCGTTCTGACTTTACACTCAATCTAGAACAGTATCGTTCAGAAACAAAAGAGTTAAAGGATCGTAATGATAAGTTCAAAGCCATCGAAAAAAATATTGAAGGCTTAGATGCTAGTTTAACCAAAACAGATGCGGGTACTAGTAGTACAGATGAGGTATACAAAGAGCGCATGGATGCCTTTTTGGAAGGTTTAACAAAAGATGTGTATATCCAAGAAGCTATTTCTGTGATGGAAGATATTTAATTACTAAATAGCGTATAATTAAAATGGGGTCATCGAATCGAAAGATTTGATGACCCTTTTTTTACACAACTATTGCTAACAGCCGTTAGTTTTTGTATCTTTGTGAATAACTTAACTAGAACAAAACGGCATGGAAAATGCTTTTAATAAATATACTCTTCTCTCGATTTAAACACACAATCACTTCATGCGACAAGAATACGATAAATATACTGAAGAAGATCATAAGGTTTGGTCACTCCTCTATAATGAGCAAATGACCCACCTACCTTCTATTGTTACGCAAGCTTATCTAAAAGGTACACAAGCTGTGCGATTTAAGCCTGATCGGGTGCCTCGATTCTCCATTATCAATGAAGAGTTGGCTAAATTGACGGGCTGGCAAGTATATGTAGTACCTGGTCTTATTGATAATAAGCCTTTCTTTCAACATCTTGCTAATAAAGAATTTCCAGTAACTACTTGGTTGCGCAAAATGGAGCAACTCAAATATATTGAGGAACCTGACATGTTTCACGATGTATTTGGGCATGTGCCTTTGTTGAGTGAACCTTTCTTCTGTAATTTCCTAAATGAGTTGAGTATCATTACGCTTGAACATATCGACAATCCGAGTGTCGTTGAACTCATGGCGCGCTTATACTGGTATACGGTTGAATTTGGGATGATTCGGGAAGATGGTGCGCTTAAAATATATGGGGCTGGTATTATTTCTTCACCTGGTGAATCGAAATACTGCGTTTCGGCAGAAGCGACACATGTTCCTTATGATGTCCAAGCGATTTTTGATGTGCCTTATATCAAGGATCGCTTCCAAGCGCAGTATTTTGTGATTGATTCGTATAAGGAACTAGCAGATAGTCTTCCGCTTATTAGAGAGAAAATAAATTGGTATGTGGAGCATGAAGTGTTTGTAGAGCTTTCTCCTTGATTTCTACTCCTTATTCAACCTAGCCTTTCCTTTTTTGTTAGAGATACATGGCAAAAACTAAAAATAGCTCCAAAAGAAATTTTGATGATCTAAGTGTACAGGAATGTCATCTGATATATCCTGCCCTCTTAGAGAATGCAGAGCGACATTATAAAATTGGGCAAGAGCTTGCTGATATGCGCGAATTTGGAGCTGCTATTGCCCACCTTACCATTGCTGCCGAAGAGTATATACAGGCTATGACTATTTACTTTCAAGGTTGGGGCATGCCTGTACAAACGATCAAAAAGCTTTCTCGCTATTTCGATGATAAAGATACTGGCTTTGCCGTTTCTCCTACTACCATTGTGTTAGGCACTTACCTCCGTTCTCTTTACAATATCTTTGAAAGTCTGACACAAAGCCTTTTTAGTTTGCAGTTTCTAGATTTCAAAAAAATATTTGACCAACAACTCAATCCGCTTCCAATGGTCAAAAAATCGACTTATTATGCTAGTTGGTGGTCAGGAGCCAAACAACGTCGTGAAAAAGGCTTATATACCCAATTTGAGATGAACCTCACCAGTCCTGCTGATTTTACCGCTAAAGATTACGAATTGTCTTTAGAAGTAGTGAATGACCTGCGCGAAAACTGCCTCACTACAATTGAGTTCACTAAAAAAATACCTGAGAAGCAACGCATTTTATTTTTTAAATGGATCAAAAATTATTTTGAGCCATTTATGAAACGACTCAATAAATTGCCCCTCCCCAAACGAAAGTCCAAAAAATAAATCTATTCTTATTTTCCCATCTTTGTCATTTATTGATGACATAAGCAATTGTTTATCAGCACTCATGAGCAGTTGGCATTAAAGTTGCTCTTTTAGTGCTGTAATTCCTTATTGTTCAATATAAACCCCAAAAGTAATTTAGATAAATAAAAAATGTAGCTTTTTCTCCCGAACTAATAGTCAAGCATTTTGACAGTTCAATGAAATAGCATACTTATTGCTTATCTTTATCAGATCATAGGCTATGTTCAAATCGACCTATGGTTACTTAAATTCCCCTTAGCATTTGTCCTTAGAAATTGCAAAGCACCTACGCAAAAGCACCGCATGATTTACATGATAAGTAATAGTTTACGGTGTCTATTAATTTTAACTATTACTGAAACTGTAACTCTTCCTTTTCAATCTTCGTACATAAGCATATTAAAATCAATTATCCATATTAATCTTATTAGTATAGATTTAACACATTGGTTTTCATTTAGCATGGTTTTTGAAAAGACAGTTATATACAGTTTATTTTGCGGATTATCTAAAACAACAGCTAAACATTTTAAGCGATGAGAAAATTATTACTTGCCTTTGCCTTCATG
>JAHDHP010000187.1 GCA_020631245.1 Bacteroidota bacterium
CAGCATAGTCCTAGCAGTGTCTTCCGCTGTCAGCCCTGCTAGTCCTTGCTTCACGAAGTAGCTGTTTCGTCAAGCTATCGCTGCTATCCCTCACGCGGAAACGTCCGACGATTGAACGATTTACGTCCGACGGAGGATAAACTAGGGCAAACACATAGGTTTGCACCCTACACTCCTAGTACTTCTCTGTGCTCTCTTTGTTTCTTCTCCGTGTTCTTTGTGGTTACTTGACGACCAACTGCACATTCTCCCTACCCTTCTGTGTCAATAAAACCTCTCGATCTTTGGTAAATCGCTCAATGGCTGCTTGCGTGTAATGACGTACTGTAACGAGTTCCAGGCCTTCTTCTTGGCGAATGTCGAAAGCTTCTTGTAAATCAGCGATCAATGGTTCGATTTTGTAGGGGACATTATCGACACACACTCGAAAACTAATAGAGCCATTTTGGCTAAGATTAGTTTTGATGCGATGTTTGGCGAGGGCACTGTAAATAGTGCTGAGGTTTTCTTCTACGATAAAAGAGAAATCTTTGGTGAAGAAAGAGAGTTGAATTTGGTTTTTATTGAACACGACTACGGGAGGCATATCTGCCTGTACTTCGGTGTGAATTTTAGTGCCTATAGCTTCAGGATTTTTGAAAGAGCGGACAAAGAGTGGGATTTGTTTATTTTGGAGGGGTTTGATGGTTTTGGGATGGATGACTTTGGCTCCGTAGTAAGTCATTTCGATGGCTTCGTAATAGGAAAGCTGGTTGATGAGGGTCGCATCTTCTACTATACGCGGATCACCACTTAAAATACCTGGCACATCTTTCCAGACGCTCATTTTTTCGGCATTGAGCATATTCGAAAAAACAGCGGCGGTATAGTCGGAACCTTCTCGTCCGAGGGTGGTGGTGAAGTTTTCTTTAGTGCCTCCTAGAAATCCTTGTGTGACGACGATTCGATTTTCGAGGATAGGAGGAAGGTATTTTTGAATACGATTTTGGCTATATTCCCAATTTATGACTCCTTCCCGATAGGTATTATCTGTTTGCAATAATTGACGGACATCCACCCATTCGGTATTGACCCCTTCTTTATTGAGGTAAGCAGCTACTAAAATGGTGGATAATAATTCGCCTGCCGAAACGACTTGGTCGTATAAAAAGTTGTAATCGACATTGGGCGTTCCATTGATCCAACGATGTACCCCACTAAAAATATCTTCAAGGCTTTCGTAAATGAGTTTGTCCCCACTTCCAAATAGCTCGTGTGCTACTCCCCAATGTTGTTCTTTTACCTTTTGAAACAGGTCTTCTACCTCATCGGTTTGTTCATGAAAAGCATTGACCACTGCTTCGAAAGCATTGGTAGTTTTGCCCATTGCTGATATAACAATTAGCAATTTTTCTTTCCCTTGATATTGTTGAATGATGGAGGCAACATTTTTGATCGATGCAGCATCTTTGACAGAGGCTCCTCCAAATTTGAATACTTGCATAGGAGTTTATTTTTTGTGGCTGCAAAGATAGTTTTTTTGGGCGAGGATGGTTAAATAATAAGTTGAAAAACTTATTATTTAACCATTGTTAGGATGAGAATAGATCTCTTTTCTAAGTATGCCGAATTTTATTTTAAAACTACTTTTTGGGTACTACGATATTGGTCATTTTCTAGTTCGAGCAAGTATAGTCCAGGAGGGATTTGATGAAGAGGGATTTCAAGGCTTTGATTAGCACTGATAGTAGCATAAGTTTGTTCGTAAACTACTTGTCCTGTCAGGCTAATGAGGCTAATTTTGGAAGGGCTTGTAATTGCCTCAGAAGGGTTGACATATAGATAATCAGAAGAAGGGTTGGGATAACTGTGAATTGCAAATTGGGAAAAAGGCTCCTCATCAACACCTACAAAAGTTGTTTCACTTACAACAATCTCTTCCGACAAAGTGTAGCAATAGCCACGAGTACTGACCCCCACTTGATAAGTACCAGTTTCGTGAAGGGGAAGACTAGGGCCTACTCCTTCTTCGATCATTTCATTATTAAGATACCATTGATAATGACGGAAGTCTTCACCAATAGTGTGTAACTTATTTCCTATTTGTTGAATAGCAGGTGCCTCATGACTAATATCATAAGAACCCATTCTACCTTCCCCTTCACATCCTGCATCATTCGTTACAGTCACATACGCATAAAACCTACCTTCTGTTAAGTGTTCCTGAGTTAATTTAAAACGAAACTGTTCACCGTTACCGGTATCAGGACCTGCCTGCCATTGGTAGGTATTAAAAGGTTCCAAAATAGAAGCAACGACAGAATCACCCAAACAAGGACGTTTGGGTTCTAGTTGAATAGTCGGGTTGGGTATATTATGAAGCTCGTCCGTATAAGGTGCGGCAAGTAGGCTTAGTTCTCCATAAGCGATGCAGCCTTTATCATTACTTGCTTCCAAATCATAAATAAAAAAACTATCCCCAGCTTTATATGAAACTACAACAGAAGGAGTAGTTCCCACAAAAGCCCCTTGTACTCTCCATACATAATTATCATAGGTCTTAGGAGTATATAATCGAACGCTATCCAATCCTCTACAACTATCTACAAAGCTTTCTTTCAGAATAATCAAATCCTCTTCCCATTCTTCATCATGTACTTCTACAAAAACTCTAAAATCATAGCTAGTGCCTTTCGCATCACTAAAGTTTACAAGATAAGTAGTGGAAACAGTCGGTTTTATCGTCAAAAACCAAAATATACCTGCCCGTTTTTCTTCTATAATATCACCCTTACTATCTTCCAAAGTGAGCGTATAAGGTCCAACTCCTCCATAAGAACTAAAATCTAGCTCTATCTCTTGCCCTTTACAAATATTAAAAGACGTATTGGAGTTCATAGTACATTCAAAAGGCTCATGAGCAGGTAAACAACCACCAAACCCATGTGTATAAGTTGTCTTATTTTCTTCTTTTAAGCAGAGAAGTTTACTTTCATTATTCTGACAATAAAGATCAGGAGATTTCAAAAATCCTGTACTAGCCCCTACCCCTTCAATCCAATAATAAGGACAATCATCGTTAGAGTTGTATTGTTCTGAATTGGCAGAAATTAATAAGATGTTTTTTCGATTTTGATTTCCTGTGGTAATATCTTTCACCCAAAAATCGGCTAACATAAACTTTTTACTCTCATTATTGTAAAGGACAGTAGTCAAAGTATCACCTACCGAGGCACCAAAATCGTAGAATAGATATTCCTTGTAAGAGTGGTTATTTACCCCCCATACTTTATCCCCATCTACGCGATAAGCAAAGACATATTCTGCCTCGTCCCAGTTGAAAGTGGTTTTCTTTGCATAACGATACGTTTTATGATAGACTTGTCCATTAATCAATGTATCCTCTTTTACTGCAAAGAATATATAAGCATCAATACGATCTTTATACGAATCTATTATTTCTCCTTGTCTCCATTGGGCATCAGAGGTAGGAAAGGGGTAATTTTGTGCAAAGCTATTACTAATTACAAATAAAATAGAAAATAAAAAAATAACTACGGTTTTCATAAAATGATCTTTTAAAAGATTATTTAATATTAAAACCAACCAATGCATGAGAAAGAGGCTAAATTTAAAACATATTTTTTCTATATCAAAATTGTTAGACTATTGCGTAAGCACTTCCAGGCAAAGCACGTACTAGGCCCTTAAGTTCGAGGCTAAGTAAAAGGCGAGCGACCTTGCTATTGGTAAAATGGGTTTTTTGCATGAGTTGATCAATCGTTGTTTCGTCTTGTTGTTGGAGAAATTCTAACATCTGTTGTTCTTCCTCATCTAGTTCAACAAATAGTTGTCGTTGGATTTGTCGAGGATGATCACTTGGTTTTTGCCATCCCAACAATTCAGCAATATCGCTTGGAGAGTCAATGAGGGTGGCTATTTTTTGTTTGATAAGTTGGTTACAACCTTTGGAATAGGGGTCTTTGATACGCCCTGGAAAAGCAAAGACATCGCGGTTGTAAGAGTAAGCATATTGGACAGTGGTAACGCTTCCTCCTTCGGTGGCTGTTTCGACTACTATGGTGGCATCACTCATACCTGCAACGATTCGATTGCGCTTTGGGAAATTTTCTCGATTGGCTTTGGTATTGCTTTTAAATTCGGTGAGTATGCCTCCTCCTTGTTGTACCATTTGGCGGGCGAGATGGCTGTGTTGAGCGGGGTAGATGATGTCGAGTCCATGCCCTAAAACAGCAATGGTAGGTATCTTATTTTCGAGGCAGGCTTTGTGAATGGCTGCATCAATACCGTAGGCTAAACCACTGAGAATGGTGATATTGTAGGGGGCGAGTTGTTCCGCAATATCTTGGCATATTTCTTTCCCATATCGTGTAGCATTGCGCGTACCTATGACATTAATCATACGACTTTGGTTGAGGTTAGCATTACCACGATAATACAAAGTGGTAGGAGCATCAGGGCAGCGTTTGAGTCGTTGCGGATATTTTTGGTCGAGGAAAAAGAGGACTTGTAGTTGTTCTTTTTCTATGAATTCAATTTCTTCTGCAGCTCGTTCCAATGCTTCACCTGGAAATAGGATTTCTTCTATTGTTGCTTTTCCTACCCCTGGTACTTTGAGTAGTTGTTGTCTAGAAGCATGGAATACTTCTTCTACACCACCACAGTAACTCACTAATGATTTGGCAAGTACATCTCCTACTCCTGGAATTTGCGTCAGGGCAATTTGATATTGTAATTTTTCGTTCATGAGAATGATATTTGTAAAGGTCTCCTACTAGAATGACTTATGAGCAAGCCATTTTACCCGCTACTTTCTCATTTTTTTTAATTTTTTTTCATGAATCCATTAGAAGAACGACTTATTCGCTTAGAAAAACAGCTAAAAAAGCAACGTTTTATTAGCCGTTTATTGGTTTTATTTATTGTTGCTGCCTTTGGACTTTTATCAGCTTCAGATGGTTCCTTTTTGGATATAAAACCAGTAGTAAAAACACAACGTTTGGAGATCGTTAATGAGGCAGGAAAAACGGTTATGCGTTTGGAGGCTTTAGAATCGGCTGGAGGGCTGACGTTGATGAATAATGAGCAACAAGAAGTGTTGTTTTTGGGGAGTGATTCGAAGGGACGTGGAGGTTTGTTGGAATTGAGTAATAGTACGGGAGGCAATTTGGTGCAGATGCGTTCGAATGAGGTAGGTGGTGCCTTGAAGATGTTTAATGATAAAGATAAAAATGTGGTGTATGTAGGAGAGTCGATTAAGGATGATGGAAGTGGGTATATAAGTATTGCAAAGTCGGGGAAAGGGACGGTTATTTTGGATGGGAATGCATCTCGACTTTTTGTGGCTTCTCCAAGTAGTAAGACGGGGTTTGTACAGTTTCCTAAGTAGGAAAAAGTTAAATCTATAAAAAAAGGAGCACTGAATCAGTGCTCCTTTTTTTATAGATTTAAATGACGAATTAATACTTATCCTTGTTGTTCTTTAAAATATTTTGCAATAATATTTTCGCTCGGTGTAACTGTGCTTTCACTGTTCCAAGAGGTAAGCCCATACTTTGCGCTATCTCTTCGTAGGAAAGCTCTTTGAGGTATCGAAGTTCAATAAGGCGACGGTACTTCACATTTAGTCGTTCGATCACTTCTCTCATCAACAGGATACGCTGCTTTTTGATAAAGTCTTCTTCTGGGTCGAGACTGTCAGTTGGAATATCTCTAGAGGCATTACTAGTTCCCTCTTCCCCCTCCATTGGTTCGTCGATCGAATAGTATATTTCTAGCCGTTTCTTTCGAATATGATCAATACAGTTATTGATAGCTATACGATACAACCACGTACTAAAAGCAAAATCGGCACTGTATTTATGAAGATTGCTAAATGCTTTTCCGAATGCTTCGATGGTAAAATCTTCTGCATCATCAGGGTTATTAACCATCTTCTTGATCATGAAGTAGATTGAATCACGATATCGAGCCATCAGTTTACCATAGGCTCTTTGATCTCCATCTAATGCAGCTGCTACTAGTTCGTGATCTTGTTTTGCACGATCTGTTTTGCGTTTACTTAAATTGATTGTAAACTTTAGCTCCTTATCTAGTTTGACTGGATTCTTATAAGGTAAATACCCTGCACTCGTAATGATTAATGTATCATTTTCTCCTTCCACTTCTAGCTCTAGCTTGAAGTGTCCTGATTCGTCGGTAAAAACACTATTGGATCGTTGTGACTTCAAATAGACGTTTGCACCCACAATAGGCTCTTCAGTCTTTGTATCTTTTACAAAGCCGTTGATGAAGATTGTTCTTTTCACAGATTTTTTTTGTTCCATATGACTGATTTATTCAGCAAGTGAGGAAAGAATAGTATGTAATATGTAATAAATAAGAAGTCTATAAGGGGGAACACATACCACAAATATGGTCTATCTAATTTGTGTAAAACTTTGTAAAAAACAAGTCCTACGATAAGTAATCTTAATAAGTAAATTATGACGCTGTAACATACATATGTTTCGGTGCATATTAAAGCAATTAGCATACCATAAAAGAAAAAATGAGACCCCGACAACAAACCAAGCATTAGTTTATGCTTCATATTATAATACTTTCCAGTGCTTACATGTCGTTTTTTTTGCCAATACCAATCACTCCAAGTTGTTGAAGCTTGGGAGATACAGAAGGTTTTGGGGTTAATTGTTATGCAAGTATTCGAAATATTTGAAACTTTATTAATAAACAAATCATCATCTCCCGAGGTTACCTGTCCATGAGATTGGAAACCTCCTACACTTTTGAAGAGTGATTTGTGATAAGCGAGGTTACGACCTACTCCCATATAAGGAATTCCTATCAAAGCAAATGAAAAGTATTGAATAGCAGTGTATATTGTCTCATATTGAATAATCATATTTAAGAAACCACTTCTTACTTCATAGGGTCCATAACCTAGTACGACCTTAATATTATCATCAAATTTTGCCGCCATATATTGTATCCAGTACTCACTCAATGGATAGCAATCGGCATCGGTTAATAATAAATGTTCGTATTGTGCTGCCTCAATACCTTGTGTCAAAGCGAACTTTTTGCCTGCTAAGTCTCTATTTAGACTACTCGTATCAATTACTTGTAACTTATCCTTATATTTTTGGGCAAAATATGATAAAACATTGACAGACTCGTCTGTAGAAGCATCATTTACAACAATGACTTCGTAACAAGGATACTTTTGTTCTAAAATGTGGGGTAAATGGCGTAGTAAATTGGGAGCTTCATTCTTAGCACAAATTATCACTGAAATAGGCGTATTCTTATTGGGCTTGTGTTGAGGTTCTTGGAAAAAAGCCAAACGACTAAATATTAGACTGTAAAATACAACCTGAATAAGCGCACATAACAAGAATATTCCCCACAGCATATTGATATAAATGAGTGGGTTTATAAGGTAGGCTAACAGAAAATGGAGTAGTAATGGGCTAAATTCAGTCACTAATATACATTTTTTTGACAATACTTCATAAACCTTCACATTTTTTAAGAAAGGAAATAGATTATATCCATTTCTTTTCTTCTATCTTCGTGGCTTCATTCAAAATGATATTAACACCAAATTTATGAAATTCTCTATATCGCTCTCAGACGACAAAAGTAATGCTCGCGCAGGACGCATCCAAACAGATCACGGAATAATAGAGACTCCTATTTTTATGCCTGTAGGGACAGTAGCAACAGTAAAGAGCGTACATCAGCACGAATTGAAGAAAGAGATACAGGCTCAAATTATATTAGGAAATACCTATCACCTGTATCTTCGTCCAGGTTTGGAGGTATTACGCGAGGCAGGAGGTTTGCATCGTTTCAATGGCTGGGATCGTCCTCTTTTAACAGACAGTGGAGGATATCAGGTATATTCGTTGGCAGGTCGTCGTAAAATAACAGAAGAAGGAGTAAAATTTCAATCACATATTGATGGGTCTCACCATCTTTTTACTCCAGAAAACGTTATGGATATACAGCGGGTCATTGGAGCGGATATCATCATGGCATTTGATGAATGTACTCCTTATCCTTGTGAGTATGAATATGCGCGCCGCTCCATGCATATGACACATCGTTGGCTAAAACGTTGTTGTGATCATTTTGATCAAACAGAAGGCTTGTATGGATATGAACAAACACTGTTTCCGATTGTACAAGGAAGTGTGTATACCGATTTGCGTAGTCAATCGGCAGAGAAAGTTGCTTCCTTTGATCGAGCTGCGAATGCTATCGGAGGTTTGTCAGTTGGGGAACCTGCTGAAGACATGTATGCGATGACCGATGTGGTTTGCCGCATCTTACCGAAAGATAAACCACGGTATTTGATGGGAGTGGGTACTCCTATTAATATTTTGGAAAGCATTGCCTTGGGTATTGATATGTTTGATTGTGTGATGCCTACCCGCAACGCACGTCATGGAATGTTGTTTACTTCTGAGGGAATTATCCATATCAAAAATAAAAAGTGGTCCCGCGATTTTTCGCCTATTGATGTCAATTGTCCTGCTAGTACGAGTCAGTCGTATACGAAGGCTTATTTGCGCCATCTATTTAAAGCGAAGGAGTTACTTGCTTTCCAAATTGCGAGTATTCACAATCTTAGTTTTTATTTGTGGTTGGTTAAAACGGCTCGTGAACGTATTTTGGCGGGCGACTTTAGTAGCTGGAAGGCGATGATGGTGGGGAAGTTGGGGAGGAAAATTTAAAACACAAAGAGCACAGAGAATAAACACGGAGGGCGCGGAGAGGGAACACGGAG
>JAHDHP010000188.1 GCA_020631245.1 Bacteroidota bacterium
TTCCTTCAAGCCCTCAGTCCCTAATATTACAGGTCGGGCTATTCGTTTGTAGTTGCCTTGCAGACAAGGTGTTCAGCTAAACGCCTAGCAGTGTCTTCCTTCGTCAGCCCTGCTAGTCGAAGCTTCACTACCTTGCTGTACAGACGTTGCTCGCAACGTCTCTACGGCAAGCTACCACTGCTATCCCTCACGCAATTCCCCTCCTCGGAGGGGTTAGGGATGGGTTTTGTGCAACGTACTATGTGCGAAGCGACGAAGGTACTTTTACCCTCTATTTGAATAGGGATTACAATACCAATTCACAATAATCTGTGTTAATTTGTGTAATCTGTGGTTCACGAAATTCCTAAAAACTGCCTCCCTCACTGTGCTCTCTGTGTTAAATCTCTGTGCCCTCTATGTCTCCCTCTTTGTGCCCTTCCGTGTTAAATCTCTGTGCTCTCTGTGTCTCCCTCTTTGTGTTCTCTCTGCTTTCCATTACCTTTGTACCCTCACAGCTATTCTAAGCCAATGATCAACATTTCCAATATATCCATTCAATACGGCGGACGTTTCCTGTTCGACAACATTTCCTTTGCCATTACCGAAAAAGACAGAATCGGTTTAGTTGGCAAAAATGGAGCAGGTAAGTCCACACTTCTAAAAATATTAATCGAAGAAATAGTACCCGAATCAGGTGGTGTATCAATGGATAATCACACGACATTAGGCTATCTACCACAGACACTTAAATTAAATCCTACCCAAACTGTTTACGAAGAAACAGCCAAAGCCTTTATCAAAATAAAAGAGGTAGAACAAGAAATTGAGGCACTGACACAAAAAATCGGAGAATATACCGAATACGAATCAGATGAGTATTTCAAACTCTTAACCCGCCTTTCCAATGCACAAGAACACCTTGCTCATATTGGAGGAACCAATATGCGGGAAGAAACAGAAAAGATTCTAAAAGGATTAGGTTTTGTTAATGGTGATTTTGACCGCCCACTAAGCGAGTTTAGTGGAGGCTGGCAAATGCGGGTAGAACTAGCTAAAATCCTATTACAAAAACCAACCTTCATCCTGCTTGATGAGCCTACCAATCACCTAGATATAGAATCCATTATGTGGTTAGAGGGCTTTTTAAAAGATTATCCTGGTGGGGTAGTACTCATTTCTCACGACCGTGCATTCCTAGACGGAGTTACTAATCGGACCGTTGAAATAGTTGCAGGTAAAATATATGATTATCGGACTTCTTATTCTAAATTTGTAGAATTGCGGGAAAAACGTCGCGAGAAACAAGTTGTAGACGCTAAAAAACAGGCAAAGGAGATAGAGGAAACTGAAATGTTAATCAACAAATTTAGAGCAAAAAAGAACAAAGCTAAATTTGCACAAACGCTGATCCGTAAGCTCGATAAAATGGAACGGATTGAGGTGGATGATGTCGAAAAAGATAGTATTAACTTCCGTTTTCCCGAAGCTCAACGCTCTGGAAAAGAGGTGGTAAAAATAGATAAACTATCGAAGAACTATGGAGAGGTAGAAGTGCTAAAGGAAATTGACTTTTTACTGGAAAGGGGTGAAAAAATTGCCTTTGTAGGGAAAAACGGAGAAGGGAAATCAACCCTCGCAAAAATTATTACCAATAACCTCGATTATACAGGTGATTGTACCATTGGGTATAATGTGAGTATTGGATATTACGAACAGCATCAAGCAGAGTCGTTAGATCCTAATAAAACAGTCTTCCAAACCATTGATGATGCAGCAGTTGGAGAAATGCGTCTGAAGGTGAGGAGCTTACTCGGAGCATTTCTATTTAGTGGAGAGGATGTCGAAAAAAAGGTGATGGTACTTTCAGGAGGGGAAAAGTCTCGTTTGGCAATTGCCAAAATGTTACTTCAGCCATACAATTTATTGGTACTCGATGAGCCTACCAATCACCTCGATATGCAGTCTAAAAATATTCTTAAAAATGCACTGCTCAATTTTGAAAGATCACTCATTATTGTTTCACATGATCGTGAATTTTTAAAAGGGCTTACTGATAAAGTATATGAGTTTAGAGATAAAAAAATAAAGCAATACTTTGGGGATGTATACGACTTTTTAGAACAACGAAAAATCAATTCACTAGATGATTTAGGAATGAATAGCCGCCAAGAACGAGTCGATATGGATGCAGCTGCTCAAAAAAAGGCACGTATCGAATTGCGTGAGAAAACTAGAGAGTTAGATAAATCAATCAAACGAGTCCAAAATAGAATTAGTAAAACAGAAAGAAACATTGACGAATTAGAAAAGAAAATTGCTGCACACGAAGACCTAATGAATGACCCCACTTTTTATACAGAACATCCAAATGCGGATAAGGTATTGCATGAACATGCTGCTTTTAAAGAACAGCTTGAGACTGCAATGAATGAATGGGAAGAATGGTCATTGGAAGTAGAAGAACTTCGAGAGGAGCGCGAAAAATATGGGTAAATGAAACACAACACGAACGACCAACTAGAAGATGGAAAACTTCCAAGTGATATTGTAGAACGAATTCACCTCCTATCTGACAAGTATGGAGCAATGGGGCAGGATATGAAGTCGTATTTAGATGGACTACTGTATGCAGACTATCTAACCTATTGGGACTACATTCATTTAGATGTATTACTTAGTCTTCAAAACCCTAAAACCCCTTTTGAGGATGAGAAAATTTTCATTATCTATCACCAAATTACGGAACTCTACTTCAAGCTTATTTTAAATGCCATCAGGCAAGTAGCCAACAGTAACAACTTAACAATCGAACTATTCATCCGACAATTAAAACGATGTAATAGCTATTTTGATAATCTCGTCAACTCATTCGAGATTATGATAGAAGGGATGGATAAAGAAGAGTTTTTGAAGTTTAGAATGTCTTTACTCCCCGCTAGTGGATTCCAATCGGCTCAATACCGCATGATTGAAATTTGCTCTACAGACATAGATAATATTATCGCCTACCAATATCGAGAAGATCTAAATGAAGAACATGCCGATATGCGGACAAAGTACCAATACCTGTATTGGAAACAAGGAGCAGTTGAACTAGCCACGAAGAAAAAAACGCTTACACTTAAACAGTTTGAAAAAAAATATTCGGATGATTTGATAGATTTAGCCCAGAAATATGAACATAAGAATTTGTGGGTGTGTTATCAAAACCTAAGTGAGGAAGATCAATATAATACAGCCTTAATAAATGAATTAAGACAATTTGATGTTAATGCAAATGTCAATTGGCCACTAATGCACTATAAATCAGCAGTAAGGTATTTACAAAGAGAAACTAAAGACATTGCTGCAACAGGTGGAACAAACTGGCAAAAGTACTTGCCTCCTAAAAACCAACATATTCTATTTTATCCCTCATTATGGTCTGATGAAGAAAAAGAAAACTGGGGAAAAAGATTGTTAAAAAAATTACTAGAATAGATTCAATAGCAAAAAAAAATAGTACAAAAAATGGGTGATAAACGTATGTAAATGACTTGTTTGTACGTTGTTATTTAGTGCTTCAAAATCTGTTTTACTTGAATGACTTGTTCATAACACATTGTAGCTCAAGGGTCTTAGCTTAATTGCGGTCTTGTTATTAGTGTCATATTAAAGTAATATTATAAAAAAATAGCACACAATAAAATGGATAATTCAATTATCCTTCGTAAAATTGTTCTGCAAAGGAGATTAGCCCTAGTCTATAATGAAATTGAAAAATTATTATAGGTTTAGAGATAAAAGTGTTAATTTGGCCTCCTAAATAGATAAAGCAAGGCTTCTTTTGTCTTAAAAAAGTTAGATTGCTATTTAGTATTAACCTCTTGATTTTACATTTCGAAGCTTTTGGAGTCTTCATCATGTACAAATCTTGAACTTATAATAAAGAGAAACTTCTCACACCTTACATATAAGATTTAACCCGATAAGAGAAACTTGTTTCCCTTTAAATTACAGACAACAGTAATCCCCATTTAAGATAAATTTTGGTTTACTATCCTCATATAGTCATGATCATAAATCTACCCTATATTATGAGAAAATTACTACTACTATTTTTTGTATTAGTGACAGTTTTTTCTTCAAATGCTTTTTCACAAGATGATGTTGTTGAATGGAATTTTTACGCGCAGCCTTTAAATGGAAATGAATTTATTTTAAACTATAAGGCTGAGATTAAAGAAGGTTGGTATATTTATTCAACCCGCCCAAATGACATCAACAGACCAACTGAAATTGAATTTAAAGATTATTCTAAAATTGTTAGAAAAGGAACTGATGTCATAGAATATGGCAATCTCATAGAACAAGAAGATACGGATCTAGAAACTACCTTTTACAAGTATGCAAATGAAGTTACTTTTCAAGTTCCTGTAGAGGCACTTGAAAATAATCTGAATGTTGAAGGTAAAATTGTTTTTCAATTATGTGATGATAATGTGTGTTTGCCAATCGACTCTGAAAAGTTTAGATTTAAGTTGAAACAATATAGTAATGATATTCTTTCTTCTTCTAGCGAATCAGAAAATGTAAAAGATAAAAATAAAAATATAGTACAGCTTGATCATCCTATTGATAAACCAGTAGTTACTACCTCTCCTTCAGTAGTTAAAAAAGATCCTATTAAAACGGTTTCTCAAAGCTCTACCAAATCAAAAGTTATTGCAAGAGGTATAACAACTACCCCTATTGACCCGCAAAGCAAGTCTAAACCAGCTATATCTAATGGCTATTCAATAATCAAGTCAAATACCTATACAGATAAAATTAATCAAGATAGAAGTGGAGAAATCATTGTTATTCCTTCTCCTGCTCCTCGTGATGTGAGATCAGTCCAAAAGAATGAAAAACCTACTTCACAGGTCATTAACTTTTACGATCCTAGTAAACCAACTAAACTGAATATTGATAAGACAGTTGATCTTGATGAAACAGATGCATTAGTTATTGGTAATATAAAAGCGAAATCAAAGAAGGAAAGTAAAAATAGAACAATAAAGAAGGTTTCCTCTTCTTCTAGTCGTACAATGACGACACCTAAAAGTGATAAGTTAGATAACTTATTGAATATATTTAATAGCGAGCTTGCCGATCTTCCAACTGATGAAAAACAAATAGAAGAAAATAGTAAGCCTACAGTAATAGAAACAACTGAACAACCAGTAGAAGAGGAAACAACAACTCTTATTGCCTTAAATGAAACAGAAGAAGCTGAAGAAGAAGAAGAAACGACTGACCAAACAGCAGAAGAGGAAGAAGCTATACCAGTTGCTCCAATGATTGTTCCTGAAAACCCTGTCGCTTGGTCTTATACTAAAGAAGTGCTAGAAGATGGGAATGTAAAGTTGATTTTTGAAGCAAATATCGAAGACGGATGGCATCTTTACAGTGCCTCTAATCAAGGAAATGCTCCAAGTGGTCTACTTATCAATCTTGATAATCAAGCGTCGCATGTTTCTACCAAAGTAGAGGGAGAATTACTAGAAACAGTTGATCCTGTATTTATGAAAGAAACAGGAAAGTATGTAGGGAAAGTTGTTTTTGAAAAAACAATTAAGTGGAATCAAGGAGAAGCATTAAATGGAACGATCCAATACATGTGTGGAGGAACAGACAAGTATACACAATTACAAAAAGCAAATTTCGCTTTTGATGCGGCTCAAGCAACACCTGCTCCAACTGAAGAAGTAACAAGCCAAAGTGGTTTGAATAACTGGTGGTGGATCATTGGTTTAACAATTGGACTTGGTCTCTTATTGTTAGCACGTTTCTTCACCCCTCAAATTATGACTAAAGAATAAAAAAATCAATCTTTTATTTATTCGATAAAGAAAGAAAAAGGCTTGTATCAAAACGATACAAGCCTTTTTTTGTATAAAGTTTTAGAAAAAATTTCGCCCTCAAGAATAAATACCTTTTTCCTACTGTCAAATAAGCAAATCTTCACCTGTGACGGATACAGTTGTCAAATCAGACCAATATATTATTAACCAAGTAAAAAATGGTAATACCAATAGCTACAAACATATTATAGCTAGGTACGAACCACAAATACTTGCTACAGTTGCTGGAATGCTAGGGCCACACACTCCTGAAGTCGAAGATATAGCGCAACAAGTATTTATCAATTTTTATAAGTCAATAGATCGTTTTAGAGGAGATTCCGCAGTCGCAACGTATTTAACCCGTATTGCAATCAATCTATCACTAAACGAAATTAAGCGACGAAAGAGAAAGTCATGGTTGTCTCTATTTGGGCAAAAAGAAGAGGAAGGCTATCAAAGACAAGTTGCAGATCCTTCAGTCAATACCGCAGAACAACATGCCACCAAAGATCTCGTACAAAAAGCCCTGCAATTATTGGAAGTAGACCTCCGAAGTGTAGTAGTACTTCGATTAATGGATGGATATTCTACCAAAGAAACTGCCGAAATTTTAAATATCCCTTTAGGAACAGTTTTATCTAGATTAGCTAGAGGTAGAGAAAAATTAAAACAGATCATTTTGAATCTAAAAGATAAGTGATGATAACCAACAACCAATCATACCAACTGTTAGTACGTTCATTCGATGATGAGCTAAGTGCTGAAGAACAAAGAATATTGCAAGCAGCACTAAAAAACTCAGCAGAACTACGTCAACAAAAGAAAGAATTAGAAGAAACAGCTTTGTTATTTAAGGATACCAATATTGCTCCTTCTATTCCTTTTTTTACAGGTAAAGTAATGACCAAAATCGAGGACTTAGAGGCTAGAAAAGGATATTCTTTTATTGAAGAATTTGCATTGAGTTTATCCAATATATTTCCTAAAGTGGCATTGAGTAGTTTAAGTCTAGTAGTACTACTAACTGCTGGACTATACCTTACAGAAGGTAACTTATCTGCAAATACCTTATTAGGAACATCATCTGATATCTCTTCCGAATTGTTGGTTTCAGATTATGACTATCTAAACGACATCAACTTTTAAACTATGCGTGGGAAAACAATATTAATTATCGTATTTATTTTTTTGATGGGAGCCATAACGGGTTGGTTAAGTTCTAGGATGGCAGCACAGTATTTTTTTGAAAAAGAAACTAGAAAACCACTCAAAGAGCGATTCGAAAACCATATCATCAGAGCCGTACAACCAAGTCCAGAACAAGAAGAGAAAATAAAAATAATCATAGATGAGTTTGGAGATAAGCACCAGGAAATGCGCAAACGCCATCGAAAAGAAATGATGGAGTCCGTAGAGCAATTACCTAGCTTATTACAAAATGATTTAAATGCAGAGCAGCTAGAAAATCTCAATAAAGAATTAAAACGAATGAAAAATAGGAATAAAAAAGGGCGAAAAGGACGTCGTCCACCACCGCCTCCTCCACCTGAATAGAATAAGAAATAAAAAGAATTATTTATACCAAATCAACCAAAATGAACATGAAAAAATCCATTATTACAGCAGTGTGCATGTTTGCCATCATACTTTGTAGTGTAGTAAGCAATGCACAACCGCATCATCGAGGCGGCCCTCACAAAATGCATCCACGTCACAAAGCCCTACTACAACAGTTAAGCGAAGAAGATCGCAAGGCATTAAAACAAGAAATGAAAGCATATGATAAGACTAATGTAATGCCAGTCATCAAAGCAGAACGAAAAAAGCTAGATCAAGAACTCAATAGCATCGACCAACGAAAAGTAGCTGCTTTACAAGCAGAAATACGAGCAATGAAACCACAATTCAAAGCACTTAGAGAAAGTAAAAAAGAAGCCTTTAGAAGTGGAGAAAAGCCAAACGAGGCATTACGCGAACAAATGAAAGAGTTAGTAGTGCAAAAAAGAGCGATTGGTGACAAAGCAAAGCCAATTGTTGAAAAATACGATACCGAAATTACTACACACTTAGAGGCATTGAAAGAAAATCACAAACAATGGCGGGCAGATAAAGAAGCCATTATGAAAAAATACTTCGATAAGGCAGGTATTGAAATGCCAGTCAAAGATCCAAGAGGTGGTGAGCATCCGCACAAAGGGGCATGGGGAGAAAAAGGAAAAGATGGTTGCAAAAAAGGGGAAATGCCCGAAGGCTGTTGCACAGATGGGAAAATACCTGAAGGCTGTTGTGCAGGAGGAGCAAAAGAAGGATGTAGTGCAGAAAACAAAAAGCCACATATGTCACCAAAACATAGAGGCGGAGCAGCAAAAAAAGTACATTTCTTATTGATGAATCCTGATGACAACACTCCTTTTGAAATGGAAGATAATTCCTTCAATAATACAGTAGAGGAAGGAGCCGAACTGACCAATGTGTTCCCGAATCCAGCAGCCGCAGAATACCAAACATTAGAGTATACCATGAAGAAAGAGGGAGCCATTAAAATTGATATCTTGACTCGTGATGGAGGGTTTGTCAAAACAGTATTGAATGATACTAAGCCAGCAGGAAAATACGCGCTACAGGTCGATATAAGCGATCTAAAAGATGAAATTTACCTATATACCATTACTGATCATAAAGGTAAAACCAAAACAAAACGATTCCTCATTCAGCGAGATCGTTAAGCCGTAATAATATAATAATTAACTAATCACCAAGCAGTCCAGATTTTTTTCTGTGGCTGCTTTTTTTTATTTGGGCGTGCCCCCATTTTTGCTTTTTCAGATGCCACCAGCGAGAACGCTGGTGGCATC
>JAHDHP010000189.1 GCA_020631245.1 Bacteroidota bacterium
CTAGCAATATTTGATCAATTTATTCTTTCCTCTTTACTTACAAAAAAAAATCCCATAACTTTCGTTATGGGATTTTGCTTTTAATTGAAAATATGAGGACCTAATTTAATTACTTATCAATAATTTTATAGGGCTTATTTGCCAACCCTTTAGGATAGTCTCCTAATTTCAAATGATCACCAGGACCAGTAGGATCACATAAAGTATATTGACGACCTTTGTAAATAATGGGCTTCCCAATAGGTTTATCTAACAAAACAGCCGTAGAAGCATGACCTGGAAAATCAACCAAGATAACATCCATTCCTAATAACTCTTTTACCAAATAGTGGAAAAGAACAGAACGATCTTCACAATCTGAATACTTATAGAAAAGTGTTTCTTCTGAAGTGAAGGTAATATTATTGATTTGATACGCTTTCAAATCAGTTTCGTAACGCATAGATTGTCTGGTAAAACTCAATATAAGAGCCAATGCTTCTTTGTCTGACTTTCCATGTATCAAACGCTTTAATTCTGGAACTAAAGTCGTATAAGCAGTAGGAGAAAGACGCACATTAGCATGTTCTCTAATGGAAAGTTCTGGGTAATTGAACATTAACATTAAAACACTCAAATTGATATTTACATTGATGGTGCGTAGCTTGTTAGCGTGTACAAAAGCCATTTGTTTTGTCGTCAAACGAGGATTAGAAAACAAAGGCAATTCTTTAATTTTAAAACTAAATGGCTTCCCAATTCCATCAATTTGGAAGTTAGGACGCATAGATGTTAGTTTTGCCTTACCATTATCATACTCAGGAGTAATATCAACAAACCAACCATGTTTATGTTGTTTCACAGGCATCTCATAAAGCTTGTCAGTTGTAAAAACAGACAAAGCCACCTGGTTATCCACAAACATGATACGTACCTGATACCCCGACTTATGTAGCAAGAACCAACATAGTAGCGTTCGGTAGTTATCATTTTTATCCTCAAATATTTCTTCAACACTTCGAATAATTAACTTGTAGTACAAATAATCATTCAATTGCAGTTTTTCTCGGTAGTGTAGCAAGTTACTTACGAGATTATAATATTGAGTACGACCCAAATCATAATAAAAACGTTCATATGCATTTTTAGAAGGAGGAGGCAAGGGCTTCGCCTTGAGTTGAGGATCATACTTAAGAATCACCTCCTCTGAAAAAAAGTTTATTCTAATCGTTTCTTGTGTAGCAAACGAAGCCTGTAGCCCTACAGTTTGAAGGACCACCATGAAAAATAATATTTGCGTTAGTTTTTTCATTTGAGCTTATAATTGACCAAAATCGTATGATAAAGTTATGAAATAATTTGTTAATAAACAAACAATTATACTACGATTGACCTAGAATACCTACAAAGCAGTATATATTGTAGATTAATGTGTTTTGAGTGATTTTAGACGAGTGTTTTATTGACAAATTACTAATACGAACTATATTAATAAGTCGTTCAAATAGAACCCTAGAAAATAAAAAATGAATGCTTTGTTGGTCGTAAAATTAAGTGTTGATAGGAAGTTGGCTGTGTGACAGCTTGATGAGTGTAAAATGAAATAGTTGAGTGTATAATGATGGTGATTGTAAACTTGTACAACTTCCTAACGAGATCTACAACATAAAGTTACATTTTTTATCTAATCTTTGAAACAAAATAAAGCATATAAGTGCTTAACTTGCATAGTGTTAAAGTATGAAACTAATATCTGCTTTATTGTTTGCAATTATGTATAGGTATAAAAGTACTGATTGTTAGTGTGTTATTTATTCTTAATCGACTATAAATGATTGAATAAGAAAAAGAATAATAAATAAAACCACAAAATGTCTACAAAATGCCAATAAGTGACTATTAGCTCTAATCGCATTTTCATAGCTGGACTTTCAAAAAATAACAGCTCTTCGACTGGATCATTTATCTTGCGATTAATACTACGATACGTTCCATACAGAAAAATGACACCTACCAGAACATGTAAGGCATGTAAGCCACTGAGTAAGTATAAATAAGAACCATCAGGAGTCCCACTCAAGTAGATACCCAAATCTTGTAGCACTTTCCAACCCCACAATTGCAATCCAACAAATAACAAACTCAAAATAAGCGTCCACTTTAGCATATCTCGAAGCTGTTCCGCTTTGTCATTTACAAAAGCTTTGAATGACAAATGAACCGTTACACTACTCAATGCCAGCACAACTGCTGACAATAAAAAGACTTTCGGAAATGAAAATTGTGCCCAAGTCCAGCCTCCTTTGCTAAATAAGTAGGCTACAGAAAAACCAATAAACATAGAACTAAGTGAGGCAATTCCAAAGTACATCATAATTTTATAAGGATGTAATTGGTATAAAGCGGGTTCCTGTTCGTCCAAAGAACTAGGACTTGTTTTATATTTATCACTCATAGTCGAGACGGTTAAAAATTGAAAAAGTAACTTTTAGGATAGAATTTATATATGTGAAGGGGAGTGTTTATAATAAGCTGAATTTTAACTTATTATTTTTTGTTTTGTATCATTTCGCTTACAATCCTTGCAGACAATAAGCAAAGTGGAATACCTCCACCAGGATGCACACTTCCCCCACAAAAATACAATCCCTTGATAGAACGACTAAAATTAGGATGTCGAAAAAAAGCAGCTAAACGATTATTCGAACTCGTCCCATACAAAGAACCTTGATAAGAAGACGTTTTCGACTCAATACTACGCGGATCCAAAATAGATTCACATACAATATGCTCCTTTATCTTTGTGCCCAACACCCTTTCTAGCTTTTCAACAATTGTATGACGAGCCTGTTCAATCAATCGATCCCAATTTTGCCCCACATTGGCGGGCGCATTGATCATCGTAAACCAATTCTCGCCTCCTTCAGGCGCATCCGATGGCTGGTATTTTGAACTTATGTTTATATATACCGTTGGATCATCAAAAAGCGTTTGCCGCTCAAATAAACACGCAAACTCTTGGGCATAATCTTTACTAAAAACAATATTGTGCAAATCCAATGCAGGAAAAGTACGATTCATCCCCCAATAAAAAATCAATGCCGAACTCGAACGCTCCTGCTCCAATATTCTCTCTGGTGCCCGATGTTGTGGCAACAAGCGTTTATACGTCGGATACACATCCATATTACTCACCACCACATCATAAAAATGCACCTTTCCTCGCACCCGAATACCCTTTGCTTGTTGTTGATGGGTTACAATATGATCTACTCGCGTCCCAAAGTGAAACGTCACCCCGCAAGCCTTTGCCAATGTTACTAAGGTCTTCGTAATTTCATGCATTCCCCCCTTTGGAAAATAAGCTCCCTTATTAAATTCCAAATGCGGAATAATATTCAACGTCGCAGGAGCCGAATAGGGATTGGAACCATTATAGGTCGCATACCGATTAAACAACTGCACCAATCGCGCATCTTTAAAACGCTTTTCATTCGAGCCATTCATCGTGCGAAACGCATCAATTTTCCCCACTCCTGCAATCGCCCGCATCGTTTCAGGCAATAAATAAGTCCGCGCTTTATGCAATGATCGTTCTAAAAACAAAGAAGCCGTCAAATCATAAATCGTCGCACTATGCGCCAAAAAATCAAGCACCTCCTGCGCTTCCACCTCCAATTTACTCGCCATCTCCTGTGCAAATATCTCAGGGTCAGCCGCCGCCTCAATTCGAGTCCCATCCTCATAAAAGTAATGACAAATCACAGGTAGTCGCTCATACTCAAAATCCACCTTCGCCCGATCACCTACCAATTCAATCAACTCATCCACCAATTCAGGGAGGGTAAACAAAGAAGGACCCGCATCAAAACGATACCCCTCCTGCACCACCTCCGTCAACTTTCCCCCCGCATAATCATTCGCCTCATACACCGTCACCTCATAGCCCATACACGCCAAGCGAATCGCTGTCGCCATTCCCGCAACACCCGCACCAATAATTCCTGCTTTCAATGTTCGATCCATGTATTTTTTTCTTACTTTTGAAATATTCCAAATAACTCAACAACACAGTCCCTGTAAAGACGTAGCGTGCTACGTCTCCATCTAGTCATCATTTACTGGGCGTGCCCTTTCATAGTTGTCGAGTGGTTGGGCAATTTCTGTAAAGACGTTGCGCGCAACGTCTCTACTCAATCACCCAACCACTCAACAACTATTTCAGGTCGGGCTATCCGTTTGTAGTTGCCTTGCAGAAAAGGTGTTCGGCTATCTTTTCTGGCAGTGTCTTCCTTCGTCAGCCCTGCCAGAAAAAGCCTCTCTACCTTTCTGTACAGACGTTGCGCGCAACGTCTCTACGGCAAGCTACCACTACTATCCCTCACGCAAAAACAATGAGCGAATGAGTGATTGTGCGAATGACCGAATAGCGTTACGTTTTATTCATCAATTCGCTCACTCACTAATTCACTCACTCACTAATTGGCTTATGCTCAAACAAGAAATCACCACCTTCATCACTAACACCCTCGAAGAACTCTATCCCGAAACCCCTGTACCTTTAAGTCATAAAGACCCCTACACCCTATTGATAGCTGTGTTACTCTCGGCTCAATGCACCGATGAACGCGTCAACAAAATAACCCCCTTATTGTTTGCCGAAGCAGATAATCCACAAGATATGGTAAAACTCGAAGTCGAGCATATCAAATCCATTATTCGCCCCTGCGGTTTATCGCCTCGCAAATCGAAAGCGATACACGAACTCTCCCAAATCCTTCTCGATAAGCATAAAGGCGAAGTACCCCAATCATTCGAAGATCTCGAAGAATTGCCTGGAGTCGGACACAAAACCGCCTCTGTGGTGATGTCACAAGCCTTCGGAGTCCCTGCTTTTCCAGTAGATACCCACATACACCGTTTAGCCTATCGTTGGAAACTCTCTACGGGTAAAAATGTGGTGCAAACCGAAAAAGACCTCAAGCGATTATTTCCCGAAGAATTATGGAATAAGCTCCATTTACAAATCATCTTCTTTGGTCGGGAATACTGCCCCGCCAGAGGGCATGACCCCAATGTGTGCCCTATTTGTTCCAAAATAGGAAGAAAGACTTTATTTAAATAATTCTCCTTACTTGAGGAAGTTTATGGAATGAAGAAAAAGGTGTCCCACAACCTGTCATATCTTGAGTAGGGAGCGAGCAAAAAAAGAGGAGTGTTTTTAGATATGACAGGTTTCAAGTCAAAATAAGTACTTTTATCGTACCAGTTGAGTAATTCCTTATTTCCATATACTTTACATCGCAGCATTCATAGCTTTTGATGGGAAAAATATCCTCATCTTCAATCATGTCATTCCTTCTATGGACTGATCGCACAGACGAGGCATGCCTTGTATCTATCAAAATCTGACTCCTGAAACCTCGCACCTGAAACCTTGTAAATGCTTAACAACTTATTTTTATCACTCTTTACTCCTGATCCCTTCATGATCCGATGGGGTGAAGGAGGGCTACGCTGGTATAGCCTGATGTGGGGTTTATCCGTCTTATTGAGTTACTTCGTGGCTCAATACATGTTCCGAAAAAATAAGTGGAATCAACGGCATGTCATCATTCTAGGGCAATACCTCCTTATCGGCGGATTAATAGGAGCACGTTTAGTACATGTGTTGTTTTATGACCTCCCTTATTTTCTCGAACGCCCTCTCGAAATCTTCATGATCTGGAAAGGAGGACTAGCCAGTCATGGTGGTGTAATAGGCAATTTTATAGCCCTCTACCTCTTTAGCAACAAATACCAGTACAATCCCTGGAAAGTACTCGATGTATTAGCAGTCGGTGCTTCCCTCATTGGTGGATTGATACGAATCGGTAATTTCTTCAACTCCGAGTTATATGGTACGCATACCGACCTAACCTGGGGTGTTGTCTTCCGAACAGCCGATTTACAACCCCGACATCCTACGCAACTCTATGAAGCTTTTATGATTTTTGGAGTCTTTTTATTCCTCTTCTACTGTTATCATCGCTTCCCCAAATGGAAACCCGGCACACTCATGGCTCTATTTCTTATCATCGCTCCTACAGGGCGTATTATCATTGAGTTTTGGAAGGAAGATGCGGTCATGACGCAGTTATTGTCTGTGCCTTTAATTGTGCTAGGAGTGGGAATGTTGGTATTTCGAGGGTGGAAAACAACAGGGCATTAACCACTGATTACACGAATTAACACAGATTATATAGATGTAGTGTAAGGACTAAACCCACACCCAACCATCCAGTCACCCAATCACCCAATGTCGTCGGACATCATTTATCAAGAACAAAACGACCTTATTTACCCAAAAAGAAAACGAGATCGTTTATAATTCGATCATTAGTGACATAAAATTAGATGCAGCGCATCGCCCTGTTTGTAGAAAATAGGCATTTGTATGGACAGAAGGTGCAGCGCACCGACACCTCAAAAACGTATGGGGTCGGTACGCTGTACCTTATGTTCTCTTGTACACATCCATTTTCTACAAACGGGAAAGTGCTACGCACTTGTAAAATCTACGACATCTAATTTCACGTCATAAATGGACGATTGAATTTGTAGAACTTAATGTCGTTAAAATCTTGATAAATGATGTCCGACGACACCCCGTCATCCAATCATCGAACCCACCCCTAGCCCCTCCGAGGAGGGGAATTGCGTGAGGGATAGAAGCGGTAGCTTGGCGAAGCAGAAAGGTAGTGACGCTTCGCCTAGCAGGGCTGACAGCGGAAGACACTGCTAGACGATATAGCGGAACCCCTTTTCTGCAAGCCAACTACAAGCGGATAGCCCGACCCCATTTTGTCTACCTACTTGCCACCAGCGAGGACGCTGGCGGGAGCAAGTAGGTAGACAAAATGGGGGCACGCCCATATAATTCAACAAAAATGACACAAATAAATAAATACCGTCTTATCTTCGCAGCGAATTAAAATATAGAAATATGTCTAAAGTTAAAATAGGGATTATCCGCGAAGAGAAAAATCCACCAGATTCAAGAGTGCCATTGCCACCTGCTCAATGTCGCAAATTACTAGATCAATATGGAGATGACCTCGCCATTTTTGTAGAGCCATCGCCCAATCGTTGCTTCAAAGACGAGGAATATGAAGCATTGGGAATTCCGATGAAAAGCGACTTATCGGATTGTGATATTTTGATGGGTGTGAAAGAAGTACCGAAGCCTAAATTGATAGCCGATAAGAAATACTTATTCTTTTCGCATACTATAAAAAAGCAGCCGTATAACCGTACCTTATTGCAAAAAATTATCAGCCAAAACATCCAACTTATTGACTATGAGTGTTTACGCTATGAAAATGGGAAACGGATTCTTGGATTTGGGCATTTTGCAGGTATTGTAGGCGCACATAATGGTTTATTGGCTTATGGTAAAAAACATGGTTTGTTTGATCTGATACCTGCCCACGAGGCAACAGATTATGCCGAATTGAAAGAAGTGTATAAAAGCTTGCAACTCCCTGCGATTAAAATCGTCATTACAGGGGGAGGACGAGTGGCTTTAGGAGCAAAAGAGGTCGTAGATGTATTAGGTATTAAGGAGGTAAGCCCCAAAGAATTGCTCGAAAATAACTATGAGGAAGCGGTGTATGCGATGATGGATACCGATTGTTTATATGCTCCAAAAGATGGAAGCGAATTTATAAAAAAGGACTTTTTTGCTGATCCTACTCCCTACAAATCGACCTTCGGACCTTATACCAAAGTGGTGGATTTGATGATGAATGGCATTTATTGGAATCCTGCGGCACCTTTGTTTTTTACGAAGGAAGATATGCAAGCCGATGATTTCAAGATACGAGTCATCGCCGATATTACCTGCGATATTGAAGGCTCCATACCAGCGACCCTTCGAGCAACAGTAATCGGTGATCCGACGATGGGTTATGATCCTACAACAATGCAAGAAGTGGCTCCTTATCAAGCACATACTATCGACATTATGTCGGTTGATAACCTTCCGAATGAATTGCCTAGAGATGCCTCTACCAAATTTGGAGAAGATTTGATTCGCGATGTTATTCCTGCTTTTTTTGAAGCTGAAAATGCGATCATTGAAGGAGCGAGTATTACCAAAGCGGGTGATTTATATGGTAAGTATGAGTACTTGCGGGATTATGTTGCTCAAAAGGTATAATTAATAATCTCTACGTTGCTCAATCAACTCATTTACTTTTTTTATTTTTTGGCGTAAACGATTCTCATTTTCGGGTGTATTGTAGGTCCAATGATCCAAAATGATGTTAATATCATAGAGTTGCTTGGCGATTTTATTTTGCAAGTGTAGCGCCTCTTCATGCTCACTATAAGTTGTATCGCGCAATGCTTCAATGATGCGGTTGATACCAATAATGCCAATGTGACTACGCATTTCAGGTTTCTTTACTTTTTGACGCAAGAACTTAGAATACCAACGTAGTCGCTTTAGTGTGATGAAAGTAGTACGCATACGAACATAATGTCGCCATACTACAAAAGCAATAGCGATACTAGTGCATATAAACCAAACGATAATATCTGTCGAAAACATGGATTGCCAATTAGTGGGTTATGAACAGCCTCTATAAATAAGACATATGAAACCCTTATTTTTCCCGATGAAATGGCAAAAAAATGCCTATTTGACCATTTTTTTTTTCATGG
>JAHDHP010000190.1 GCA_020631245.1 Bacteroidota bacterium
GTGAATGAGTGAATGAGTGAATGAGTGAATGAGTGAATGAGTGAATGAGTGAATGGTAAGAAAAATCTTCTGAAGTGAAGAAGCAAACATTTTGCAATAAAAAACATCTTTTTATTTCTGCGTAACGCCTATTCACTCAATCGCGCATTCGCTCATTCACTCATTGTTTTTGCGTGAGGGATAGAGGCGGTAGCTTGGTGAAACAGGAGCTTTGTGAGGCTTCGTCTAGCAGGGCTGACAGCGGAAGACACTGCTAGACGATTAGCCGAACTAGCTACTGTGAGCCAACTATTAGCCGAAAGCCCGACCCCATTTTTCTCATTTGCCTGAAGTTCCTGCGAGGACGCAGGAACGGGCAAATGAGAAAAATGGGGGCACGCCCAGATAATGATAATTATTAATATTATCCAAATACCCACTAAAATTACGATTTTCTTTTTACATTCGTAATGCATCAAATGACCTGTTATGTCTAGAATTTATGATTTTATTGGAGCAGTAGGAAAATTAGGTATTCAGCAATTGAGTCGTCGTAATTTGCCTACGACCAATGGTAAAATACGCTTGAAAGGGATCAAAGAAAAGGTGCGGATTGTAAGAGATGAGTGGGGTATTCCACATATTTATGCAAAGAATTTGATGGATCTTGCTTTCGCACAAGGTTTTTGCCATGCGCAAGATCGTTTGTGGCAAATGGAATTAAATCGGCGGGTTGCAAAGGGGACGCTTGCGGAGATATTTGGTGCTGAAGCCTTACCTGTAGACATTGCATCGCGCACCTTTGGTTTTCATCGTATTGGTAATCAAGACATCCAACTCATTCAACCTAAATTGACAGGGCTTTTAGATGCTTATATGAAAGGGGTGAATGCAAGTGTGAAACGACAGTTAAAAAAATTACCTGTTGAGTTTACCTTAGCGGGCTTTGCTCCCGATTATTGGACACTTGAAGATATGATGGCTTTCTCTCGATTGATGGCTTGGCAATTATCTCATGCTTGGCAGGGGCCCTTGTTGCGTTCTCGCCTTATAGATAAAGTAGGTGCGCTTCCAGCCAATGAGTTGGAAATGCATTATCCTGAAAATAACCCCTCCATATTGCCTACTGGCACTATTATAAATCCATTAGAAAGTGTGGTTTTGCAAGGAGCCAATCGAGACCCTTTAAAAACGGGGAATGGTAGTAATTCTTGGGTATTGGGTGGTGAAAAAACAAATACGGGTAGTCCGATACTTTGTAATGATCCGCATTTGGGTTTATCGGCTCCTGCTATTTGGTATGAAAACCATTTGCACTGCCCCGAATTGCATGTAACGGGTGTCACTATCCCAGGATTTCCAATGGTCTTGGTGGGACATAACGAGCATATTAGCTGGGGAGTAACGCTTGCTTTTACGGATTGTGAAGATATTTTTGTGGAAGAATTTAAGGGCAATGGATCGTATGAGTATTTGTTTAAAGGAAAGTGGAAACGGGCTGAATTAATACAGGAGGCTTTTGAGGTAAAGGGAGAAGAGGAACGGCATTTTGAAAAGATTGTACTAACGCATCACGGACCGATTATTTCTGAGGTGGCCGACTATTCGCATAAGCGTATTGCTTTGCAATCAATGGCTTTGCGTCCTGCTCCTTTGCTGCAATCGTGGTGGCAATTGAATACGGCTACTTGTTGGAAAGATTTTGTTCATGCGATGAGTTTTATGAAGGCTCCACAGATGAATATTATTTATGGAGATACCAAAGGGAATATTGGCTATTGGTTGACTGGACAAGTTCCTATTCGTGCCAAAGGAGATGGGCGTCTACCTGTATCGGGTAGTAGTGGGGAATTTGAATGGACGGGTGTTGTACCTTTTATGGAGATGCCTCATGCGTTGAATCCAGCCAAAGGTTATATTATCACTGCCAACAATAAAGCGGTTACGAATGATTATCCGCATCATTTGGGTCATGCTTGGATGAATGGTTTTCGTGCTAATCGCTTGGAGGCTCTCATTGGACATCGTAGCCAATTGACCCTTCAAGATTGCAAACAAATGCAATTGGATTGGCAATGTTTATCGGGAGAGTTATTTGTAAAAGAATACCAAGTAGTGGCGAAGCAATTTCGCAGTAAAGACCCCCTATTTAAAAAGGCTTTGTATCGCTTTTGTAATTGGGATGGCTTATTAGATGCGCGTAGTGTAGGAGGTTGTATTTATGAACTGACTCGTTTCTACCTTCTGAAAGAATTGTTTCAAAATGAACTAGGAGAAGAATTAACTTATAGCTTGATTGGTCGTGGTTTTCACCCCATATTAAATCCAACAACCGAATTTCAAGGACATGATATTCAGACGATATTGCGCTTACTGAAAAATGAAGATAGTTGGTGGTTGAAAAAAGCAGGTGGCAAAGTGGTGGTTTTGGAGAAGGCCTTACAAAAAGCAGTAAATTACCTGCAAGAATCGCTTGGTAGTAATATTGCAGATTGGCAGTGGGGAGCTTTACACAAAGCTATTTTTCCTCATGCGATGGGGGTCAAAAAACCTTTGGATAAGGTATTTAATGTAGGTCCGTTTCCTATTGGAGGAGATGGCGAAACACCGTGGCAAGTGTGTAATGTGGGAGGAAGTGAGTTTCCGAATCAGAAGGTTACTTCTGCTTCTTGGCGACAAATTATTGACTTGAGCGATTTTTCAAAATCACAAGCGGTTTTACCTCCTGGACAATCGGGGCATATTGCTAGTGCGCATTATAAAGATCAGGTGGACTTGTGGCTGAATGGGCAATTGCGGCCGATGTTGTGGACGAAGCAGCAGGTGAAACAATATGCGGTAGATGTGTTGGTGTTGGGGAAGAAAAAGAAGTAGAGACGTAGCGTGCTACGTCTCGTGTTGGGAAATGTTGCATAAACGCCTCGTTTACGTTTCATCTTGGGAGATGTTCTACGCAACGTTAATAAAATGTTTCATAAGGAAAAAGAGTAATTAGTTGGTGATTTATAGGTTTATTTTAGTTTGCCTTAAATTCTAAAAAACTGGATTCCCAATTATTGGGAATGCTGTCTTTTTCATTTATATTTGTAGGAGAACTTTATTATTAATAATTACGATGAAAATATTACCCTATACAGAATCCAATGTAGAACTTATACAAAAATTCATTAATAAAACGATAAAAAGAATTTCTAATGGTGTGACTTTAACATTTACTGTAAAAGCTCAAAATGAGTTAGCAGAATTGAATCTTAATTATAATATTTCAACTGACGATATTGAAAATGCAATTCTAAGGCTTAGTACAGAAGATTATTATCGAGGTATTGATCCTTCAAGGCAAGCTGATTTTGAAGTATGTGCTTTTTATACAGAAATAGGAGAAGATAATGTTGGGATATATTTGAAATATGGACTTGAATCAAATGGGTTACAAATTCTAATATTTTCTAATCATGCTCCATTGTTTCCCATGAATCAACCATTTAAAAAATAATACTATGGTAGGAAAAAAAGTGTTAAGACGAGACAATACACCTACTAATGAATTACAAGGTGTTGTAGAAAAATTAATTAAGGGTGTACAATTAAGCTATACTGAGGTTTATTATTTGGATTATGAAGTAGATGAACATACTGGTATGGTTAATACAAATAAATTGGTTAAACACTATACGAAAGATCAGACGACTCGTAATCTGAAAGCCCTAAAGAGTGCTTATCTGATTGCAAAAGGCTCTGTTGCTCCAATTGAAATAATAAGTTTTCGGAAAAAATATCAAATAGCAGCATCTGTATTAAGTATAATTTTAGGTTTTAGTAAAAATACAATTTCCAACATAGAAAATGAAGGTGTGACATCTTTACCAACTGGTAGATTTATCAAAGTTTGTCTAGAAAATACAAGCTTGCTTTCTCACTACATTGAAACTTGTACTTCTTTAGAAGTTGAGAAAAAAAATGAGCTTTTAGAAAAATTAGCACCGTAATTATTGGTTGGATGAATACTTTCAATATTAAAAGTGAACTCATCGTAAATGCGTAGAACATCACCTGTGACGCCAATGCTTGCTAAACGCATCGCACTGCGCACAGCCTTATGCGTTGCACGCAACGCCTCGTTTACGTTTCATCTTGGGAGACGTTGCACGTAACGTCTCTACTGTAAACGAAATTTCACATATTTTACACGATCCGACTTGCTAATATTCAATTTTTCATAGCGCGTTTTTACTCGCAACAATTCATTTGTAAAATCACTATTATACAAATCTCGATAATTTTCGAGAATGGTGCAGCCTTCTGATTCAATGACTTGGAGAGTAAAGTCATAGAGTAAATCGCTGTCGGTTTTGAGATGTACAATACCCTCCTTTCCTGCTAGATAACGATATAATTGGATAAATTTAGGCCCAGTAAGTCGCTTCTTACTCTTACTATCTCGCACATGTGGATCAGCAAAAGGAATCCATATTTCACTCACTTCACTGGGTCCAAAGAAGTTTTCGAGTAACTCAATCGCACTACGAATAAAAATCGCATTGCTAAGTCCTTTCTCTTGTACAAAATTGGCTCCTGTCCAGATACGATTTCCTTTGATGTCAATACCAATGATATTTTTATCGGGCAAACTTTCTGCCATTGCCATTGTATATTCTCCATATCCGCAAGCTAATTCGAGTATAATGGGATGATTGTTTTTAAAGACGTCACTCCCCCACTTAGCCCGATAATCAACCACTTCTTTTTTGTGATTTAACAATTTTGGATCAAGCCACTTAAAGTTTTGAAATACATGTGGCATATTCTCCAAATCGTCGAATTTTTCTAGTTTTCCCTTAGCCATAAAGCAATCTAAATCATACGTTTACAATAATGCAAAATTACTGAATTTAAGCGAAAGAAACAACCAAGCATAAACAAATGAAAATCAAACAATTACAAAGGAAAAAGAAAGTCCAATAGGCATAAAAATTATGCTTAAAAAGGGGAACTAAAAGCAGTATTCTGGCCTTATATAATTGTAGATTTGCTAAATAACTTAACAATCAACTAATCTCAATTATGAACCAAAATTACTTCCAAATTTACCTACTCTTACTGTTGTTTTTGGGGACAACAGCCTGTGGAGACATAGAGGCAGATACGTCTGTTTCTACATCTCCTGTTGAGGTAAAAAAAGTGGATAGCAACCAGCTACCCAAACAATTTAATCACCAAAATGTCGGCGACCTGGAGGTTCGCATCGAACGGGGTGCATTTCACCACGACATTGTCTCCCTCGAAGGAACTCGAATCCAATACGAAGTAAAAGATTCGAGAGAATAGTTACTTCTTTTCTGGCTCTGGCGCATTTCCCATCAACCGCACTAAAAACTGAGCGTCGGGCATTTGTTGTAAAATAACTCTGATAAGCACCAACATCGGAACGGATAGGATGGAGCCGGTGATGCCCCATAAATAGCCCCAAACGACTAATGCGAGAAACACAAAGACCGTATTAATAGACAGGCTATTTCCCATCATCATCGGTTCTACCACGTTCCCAATAATAGTTTGACATGTTAATAACAGCATCACAAACAAAATAAACCAGCCAAATACTTCAATTTGCACCCAGCCTAATAAAATGGGGGGAACACTAGCGATAATAGATCCAAAGGTGGGAATAAAGTTGAGGATACAAGCTAAAAAGCCCCAAAAGAAGGCATAATCTACTCCACACAAACTACAAATGAGCGAGAAGCATAACCCTGTTGCCAAGCTCACTACTAGCTTCACTTTCATATAGGTATTAATAGAAGCCATCACCTCCTCAAAAGCAATTGCCCACGATCCTTTCCCATCTTCCACATCGCTTTTTTCCAGATAATTTAAATACTGATCGTATTGTAGAATGCCGCCTAGTGTTACGAAGAGGTAGAGCAAAGTCATAAACAAAGTACCAGCTAGACTACTCAAAAAGGAGGCAAAAGTACTAGAAGAATAGAGGACTTGTTCGAAGGATACAAACTTTTGAATGTAGGTCCATGCACTTTCCGAATAGTTATTCAAATCTATCCCCGTCAAATCTTTAATATAGGCGAAGAAGGGAGTCGCCTTGTGTTGTATTTGGGCATACAGATGATCTTTATCTGCAATAATATCAGACACGGTATCAATAATCACATTCCCTACTCCATTCAACAAAAAGAAGCCCACCACAAAAATAATGACAATACTCGCCCAAAAAGGAATTCGTCTATTCCTGAACCAAGTAAGTATAGGATATAGTACAATCGCTATAAAAATAGCTAGTACCAAAGGAATAAACATATAAGACAAGACCTTCAGCAAGTAAGCGATAACAATACTTGACAGAAAGATGAGTAAGTTTTTTATAACTTGTATATCGCGTTCCAAAATGAGTAGCTTATAATGAGCAAATAAGGCCGTATAAAAATACAATTTATTTACCCACCACCGAGAGTTTCTGTTGATAAATTACTCGTCCTGCATTCATTCCTTGTAAGATATACAAACCTGTTTGCAGTTGTTCAGGTAGCACAAACACCTTGTTATTTACCTCTTTCTGCCATACCAATCGCCCCATCAAATCATAGAGCTGCCAGACACTTGAAGGAGATATATTTTCACAAGTAATTGGATTTCCCCCTTCATAAGGATTAGGAAGAATGCAGCTTATATCCTCCACTAAATTATCAACAGATGTATTCACTATAAAAAAAGACTTTTCCTCCCACAAATAATCGGTACGGGTATGATTTCGCCAATTATTAGTCGGTGCATCCCATATTTGATACAAGACCGATTTTCGATAGTCCAGCGAATCATAACTATACTTTTGTCGATTCAGATACTCCCACTCATTTATATCCTCATCCCACGATTGTACGATGGTTTGAGCCAATGATCCATTACTAAAATAATCATAACGCTGTTGAAAAGAATGTCGCCACTCTTGTCGCTCCTCACTCCATATATTACTCTGAAACAGTTCAATCTGTCCCTCCTCATTATAATAGTGCCGCTTGAGATACCGAAAATCCCAAGTACCCAAACTATCTACCCAGAATCGGGTCGCGATAGTCTCCAGTTTATCATCCTCATTATACTTTGCCACATCCGAACTATACAACTTCCATCGCTCCTCTCCAGCTATCCACACGCGTCGAATCACATCCCGTTGATTTTGCTCCGAAAAGTATTGATAGGTATCCTCATAACTCAAGTCCCATTCTTCTGTTGTTTGATTCCAAAGCGTTCGTGTCAAGATATACAATTTATTAGCTGCATTATACTGAAATACAAGTTTCCCATCTGGTATCCAAATCAAGGAATCAGGGTCATACTTCCACCTAATTCTTTCCTTCAATAATTGTTGTTCATTATATGCACGCGTATGCTTAAATTCCAAGTCCCAATCTTCCTTTTCCGCCTTCCAAACATCATCATACATCGCCGTATCTCGCCCATATTCATTATAAAAATAGCGATTTTGACGTAAGGCATCCCATACACTATCTGCTGCATTGTAAAGATACCGCTGAGTGGCCATCAGTGCTTTTTCTGATGATTGAGCAAACAAACTGCTTCCCAATAATAATAAGAGCATACAAATAAGAGGAGTACGAAACATAATTGTGGGATTGTGGGATTGTGGGATTGTGGGATTAAAATTATCATAAATACTCAACAAATCAAATATAAGTAGTAGTAACTAAATGATTTGCCAAGAACTCAATCACCCAATCATTCGCTCAATCACTAATTCATTCATTCAATTTCTGGGCGTGCCCCTTTTTGGCAAATCGACTTAGCAGGTTTAGTGCAAGCTATCCTGCAAACATGTCAGGTCTCAAGTACTTAAACCATTAAAAGAATAGCTTCATTTAGACCTGACATGTTGAGTCCACCCATTGCTTTAAACCTGATAAGTCTTGATTTGCCAAAAAGGGTCGGGCTTTCCACTTGTAGTTGCCTTGCAGAAAAGGTGTTCGGCTATATCGTCTAGCAGTGTCTTCCTTCGTCAGCCCTGCTAGTCGAAGCCTCACTACCTTTCTGCTACGTCAAGCTACCGTTACAATCCCTCACGCAAGTTAATGATTGGATGAATGCATGACGGGATGATTGAATGGGCGTTACGCACCTATTTTATTAAGAGGCTGTCTTGATTTTACAATCAGGCTTAGAAAAGCCATCTTTTTCGCCCCAATTATGTCTTTTTATCGACACGTAGTTCCACTATGCGCCTCAAAAAACCCTACATTGGAACTAAAAATTTGGATTTTTCAGCTCCAATTCTAAAATCAAGACAGCCTCTAAATGAACTGTTTGTCCCAAAGGGACATCGTCTATAACTTGTGGCATCGCCTCAAATAATTAAGATAAACCTGAAACATTCATGTCCTGAAGGGACAAAGGTAAGACGATAGAACGATGGGCAATATTATTGATATAGATGTTGACTTCATACGTCTTGTATCAAAAAAATATCGCCACCTTCGGGGCTTAAAAAAATGCGTCCATTTTTTCTACAATAATACCGCCACCTTCGGGGCTGTTTATAACCGATTTAACTATTCATCAGCTACAATACTATCGTCCCTTCGGGACTGTGCAAGCTATAGAGCTGTCAGGACATTCAAAACACGGTTGCGCCATCCAAATAATACAAATATATTAGG
>JAHDHP010000191.1 GCA_020631245.1 Bacteroidota bacterium
GAAAACGAAACCCCAAACCCAAACCAAACCACTTGCACAACAATACAAACATACCCAAACGCCTCAGCTTCGACCTTCCCGACATGGACTTTATACTTGTAGAAGGAGGCGATTTTATGATGGGTAGCAATAATGGATATGAGGGTGAAAAGCCCGTTCACAAAGTAACTGTTCCTTCCTTTTATATCAGCCAATATCAAGTCACTCAACAATTATACAAAGAGGTAACAGGAGAAAACCCCTCAAGATACAAGGGAGCGAGACGGCCAGTGACAAATATTTCTTGGCACAATGCGAAAGCCTTTATCGCAACATTAAACGAGCAATTAAATAAAAGCTTCCGCCTCCCTAGTGAAGCGGAATGGGAATATGCGGCAAGAGGGGGGCAAAACAGTAAAGGCTGTAAATATGCAGGTAGTGATGATTTGAAACAAGTGGGCTGGTATGATGGCAATAGTAACAATGGTACAAAACCAGTAGGCTTACTACAACCTAATGAACTAGGATTATATGACATGAGTGGTAATGTTTATGAATGGTGTGAAGATGACTGGCATGGTAGTTATAAAAAATCGCCTGATGATGGTTCCGCTTGGGTAAATGAACAGCGAAAAAATGATGGTCTCCGTGTGGTTCGTGGCGGCTCCTATTTCTCCTATAATGCTCACTGCCGCGCTGCCTTTCGCGATTTCAACGATGCCCGTTATAGCTTCAGCGGCATTGGTTTTCGATTAGTTTTCCCTCAAGTTTAGGAGCCATTGGCTATCCTGTGAGCAAAGAAAAGAAGTGAGAGACTGATGCATGTTGTAGTAGGCTGAAAGCGAGGGACGAGCCAGCCAATGGAAACATGGGGAAGGAAAGAACGGGGAACGATTTACGATGGAACGTCGGGCGGTAAAATGTGCGGCGTGCGATGTGCGACGAAAAACGATTTACGATGGAACGTCGGGCGGTAAAATGTGCGGCGTGCGATGTGCGACGAAAAACGATTTACGATGGAACGTCGGGCGGGAAAAAACGATTCAAGATGAAAGGATTGTAGGGGCAATGTCTTGTGCTTGCCCAACGATAGAACGCCATCCGTAAATCGCCGCATCGTCAATCGTCCAAACGCCCCCGCGCAAGGGATAGTAGCGGTATGAGGTGCGCTAGGAGCATCGTGAAGCCCGCTGAAGGGTGGCTGAACGACGGAGTGAAGACGCACTGAAGCGCATGGCTGAACAGGCTCCTAGCGTGCCGAATATTAGCGGATAGCCCGACCCGTAATGCTAGGGACTGAGGGCTTGAAGGAAGGAGGATCTTAGGTATTTGATTGCTTCATAGATTGCCACTATTGATTGCCCGAAGTACCTAGTGTGGAGGGATGCGCCCAGAAAATAAAAAAGAAAATAATAGAAATATGCTGAACCAACTAAAAACGATAATCGGAGAAAATGCCCAAGTAGCTCCATCCGTTCCAACACCTCATTATGGGTTAATGAGTGTGAAAAGAGGCGTGTATAAGTATTTATTGAAAGAGGGGAGCGAAGAGGTCGTCATTGGGTTAAATTTGGCGGGTATGAAGCTGAATAAGGAGCAGTGGGAGCATATATTGAAGCAAATAAACCCTAGCGAAATAGAGGCTTTGAACCTAAGCGGAAACGAATTACAGGAGCTTCGTTTTTCGGCAACTTTTTCCAATTTGAAGTATTTGGAAGTGAGTGATTGTGAAGCGTTGCGAAGTATTGTATTTGAAGGAACAATGCCGCATTTAGAGCGATTGGTATTACAGGACAATCAGTTGGAAGAACTTGTATTACCTACGGGCTTTGATGTGTTGGAGCATTTGAATATACAAGGAAATAAGTTGGAAAAACTGACTTTTGAGGGAGCTTGTCCTCAACTATCGTTTGTAGATGTTTCTAAAAATCAACTAAAGAAGTTATCCTTTTCTGAAGGCTTTGATGGGTTAAATTATTTATATGCCTACAATAATCAGCTTAAAAAGCTAGAGTTTGGAGTAGATATGCCGCATTTGGAAATCGTGAATTTGCAGGATAATCAGCTAGGAGATCAAATAGATGATTGGCTTCAACGATTACCCAAAAAAGAAGAAGAAAAAGAGAAGGATAATTGCGTATTATACATTCATGGAAATCCATTGAATACCCAAATGGAAAGTAATATCAAGGATCGGCAGGATGCTTTTCTCTTTTTGAAGGAGTATGTTACAGGGCGTAAGGATGGAGTAGAAGATAATGAATATAAAGTGATGGTGGTTGGAAATGGAAGTGTAGGAAAAAGTAGTTTGGTAGATCGCTTGGTGTATAATTCTTTTACGCTCAATCGTGCTTCTACTCATGCTATTCGGTTTGAACGCTATGAGCAGGAAGGCTTTCCTTATGTACTGAATATTTGGGATTTTGGAGGGCAGGAGTTGTATCATGCGACCCATCGTTTGTTTTTACAGTCCAATTGTTTGTATTTGATCTGTTGGGATCGTACAACGGAAGAAAAGTTGAAAAATGGTTGGATAGATGTTGAGATAGAAGGGGGGATTATGGATCGTAAACATCCATTGAGTTATTGGATTCATTATGTGAATTATTTTGGGAAAGGGAGTCCGCTGATTGTGACACAAACGAAAGCAGCAGAGGAAATGAAAATAGGTCCTCCAAATGAAGCTAGTTTAAGGGAATTATATACTGGAGCCACTGAGAAGTTTGATACTATATCTATTGATTCAGGTATTGATGATGAGTTTGATAATGGATTTGAAGTTCTTAAGGTGAAGGTTAGAAGGGCGATTCGCAAAATGAATAGACCGAATAAAAGTGATGCGACCTGGCTAAAAATTCGGCAAAAAATATATGAACGACAGGAGGAGATTAGGAGAAAAGATAAGCAACAAGAAAAAACGACGCACCTCAAACAAATGAGCTATGAGGCATTTGCCAAGATGATTCGAGAAGATTTTGAATGTACAGTCACCAATCCGCAACATGTATTGAATTGGCTTAAAGAAACAGGAGTTGTCTTTCATGAAGAAGGTTTATTTGGTGATCAAATATTGATTGACCAAGAATGGGCGATCAAAGCGGTTTACACGATCTTTAAGAGAGATTCTAAAGCCTATCACAAGTTTATTCGTCAGGATGGACAATTCTCAGGAGAAGATTTAAATAACATTTGGGAAGCAAAAGGCTACTCGGTGGAAGAACAGCAACTATTTGTTCGTTTTATGAAAACCTGTGAGCTTTGTTTTGAGATAGAAGATGAAGAAGATCGCTGGAAGCCCTTTATCGAACGGCAATTTATTGCACCTCAACTGCTTAAAGATGAAAAACATCTGATGGTACAAGATAAAGAGGAAGAGTGGTTGGCGAATGCTACCTCAAATGAACTTCTTTATGCTAAGTTTGCATTTGATTACCTTCACGAAGGAATTATACAGAGTTTTATTGTTAAAACGCATCAACTAGCTGATAGAAAAGATATTTGGAGAAATGGTATTCTACTTAAATGGAATGGAGAAAGTGTCATTGTGGAAGTGCTAAACAGTGAGTTGTATATCAAAACGACCCAAGCAAGTGGTGGGGCTTTATTACGAAAAGTGAAGCAGATTCTACTAGAAATGTTTAAAGATAAAGCAAAGGTGGAATATAGTGTGAATGGGACAGATTATTTTTCACCTGATAAAATTGAACAACGAGATCGAATTTTTACCGAAGATGGTAAAGGTTTTCCGAAGGAACTTTTTTATCTTTTTGATAGAGAACAAGCAATGGTTTGTGAGGTAAGTGAAGAGGGGAAAGGAAAAATGTCTGCGCTTCCTATTATTAATGAGAAGCAACAAGCACTAGAAGAAGTATTCAATACTAAAAAGGTAACAGAGGGGAAACCGAAGTTGGTCTTTTTTGCCGCTGAAGCAGATGGTCAAAAGAGTATGTATGCGAATATATTAAAGGAGTGGGATAGTATAGATAAGTCGTCTTTTGAAAATGCATTTAGAGAAAATAATACGACTATTTTAAATGTATTCGACCATATTGAGAGCAACGAACCACATCTTGTTCATTTTTCGGTTCACGGTATTTGGAGTCCAGAAAAAAAGCAAGCTGCACTGATCTTGGAGGGACATGATAGGCATCATGATGAATATGAACTGTGGGAAGATGCTTTGTATGAAGAGCTTGAAACAATGAAAGCAGATCTACAACAGTTTCCATCTGTTTTTTTGTTTAATGCCTGCCACAGTGCAAGCATTGCCCAAAATATTAGTAGATTAGGAGTGTACTGTATTGGCTTTAGTGGTAAAATTAGATATGATTTAGCGCGATTTTTCGCTGCTAATTTTTATAACCAATATAAAAAAACACAAGGAGATGTACGAAAAGCATTTAGAAGTGGTAGAAGGGCAGCTATAATGAATAGTAAGAATAAGCAAAAATATAGAGAAATATCAAAATTATATCATAACGGTCAATTAATAAACTAAAAACATGACAAAATCAGCTAATAAGAAAATCCTACAAGCATTTCTTACAGAAAAATTGAAAGATTATCAGGTAGAATTAAGCGAAAAAATTTTTGATACCTTATTTCAAGGGATCGAAATGAAAATAAGTGATCCAGATGAGACACTAGAAACGAGAGACATAAAAATTAAAAAGGATAGTGATGGGAATTATACTGCCGAGTCTTTCAAGGCATACAATATCGCCGAAATCAACCTCCAACAAATTTTTAAATTAGCCAGAGATTTATTTCCTCTTGCCGCTTTTCCAGGCGCACCTATTGAAGCAGTTATCTTTAGTGTATTTTGTATTCTGTCCGATTTTTTCCCAGATGCGTTAACTCGTGAGTTTAAGGCTTTAGATGCCCGACTTATTTATACCTCAGATCATTTAGAACTTTTTGATAAAGAGATGCTAATGGTAAAATATAATGAACTCTTCCCCGAAAAACCAATAGAGACGACTGACTTAGATGAGAGTCTGGCCGTATTATTAAAAGCAAAAGTAATTGCTCATTCAACAGAGATAGGCAAATTAACATTAGTTGAGGATATTGTAAATATAGAACGCCACTAATGCCCCAAGATCTCACCAACCTCAAAATACTAGGCATCCCCTGCCCCATGATCCACGTACAACCCGTACCCTTCCAAATGGAAAATCGACGATGGCGTAGTAGGGAGGAACAAACTCATACTGTCCACATCCAAAAAACCTACTACATTGCCCAATACCCCGTTACACAAGCCCTCTACCAAGCGATTATGAACACCAATCCTAGTTACTTTAAAGGAGCCAATCGTCCCGTAGAAAGCATTTCATGGCTAAAAGCAGTCACTTTTATTAAACAACTCAATGAGGTCAGTCAACTCCCATTTCGCCTTCCCACTGAAGCAGAATGGGAACTAGCAGCAAGAGGTGGGCAATATAGTCAGAAATTCGAGTATGCAGGAAGTGATGATCTAAAACAGGTGGGATGGTATCGTGAAAATAGTGGAGGTGAGACAAAGCCAGTCGGCTTATTAATGCCTAATGAATTGGGATTGTACGATATGAGTGGAAATGTGTGGGAGTGGTGCATGGATCAATATCAGGATTACAAGATTGAAAGTAGAAAGGATAAGGGAGATGAAAAGTGGGAACAAATAAAAAAGGATAAAAATTCAGTGACTCGCCGTGTGGTTCGTGGCGGCTCCTATTTCTTCAATTATGGTAACTGCCGCGCTGCCTATCGCTATAACTTCTTTGCCTCTGATAGCAACCTCAACATTGGTTTTCGTTTAGTTTTCCCTCAAGTTTAGGAGCCTTTAGTTATCCTGTGAGCAAGAGAAAAAGGAAAAGAGCGAGTGACTGATGCATTGTGTAGCAGGCTGGTAGCGAGGGACGAGCCAGCCAACGGAACAATGGGGAAGGAATGAGCGGTCACGATAGAACGATTCACGATGGAACGTCGGACGGAAAAATGTGCGATGTGCGAAAAAAACGATTTACGTTTGAACGATGGACGACCATATACAGACGTTTTACAAAACATCTAGCGACAGAACGACGAACGCGAAAAACGATAGACGTTTGAACGATTTACGTAGAGGCGCAAGATGTTGCGCCTCGCGTCAAAACGACCAACAAGATCCCAACATCCATCAAATTGGCAATGCCTTGTGCTTCCCCCATTCTACGATGCAATGCAAACACCAGCAAAGACGTTGACAAAACATATATTGTTCCTGCGATGACGCAGGAACGGGCGTAAAATTATATTTTCATCGCACGTCGCACATCGCACGTCGCACAAAAAAACACTATGACCTACCAATTCCTCCCCGACTTCCAAATCAACCCCGAAACTGCCACCGCTCTCCACCAACTCCTCGACACCTGTTTCCCTGGCTTTTTCGACCAAAGCCCGCGCGACTATTTCAAACAATTACCCCACTTCCGCCTCCTCGCCTACGATGAAAACAAAACACTCGTTGGGCAAGTAGGAATCGACTATCGCGTCATGAACCTCAATGGCAAGCCAGTACGCACCTTTGGAATCGTCGATTTATGTGTATCGCCAACAGCACAAGGAAAAGGAATCGGAAAGCAATTATTGAATAGAGTAGAACAACTCGCCAAACAACATACCAATCGTATTGATGTTATCTTTCTAGTAACTGAAACGCCCAACTATTATGAGCGATTGGGCTATCAAGTTACGAAAATAGAAACGACGTGGTTGAAAATTGATGCACATCAAAGTTTAGGAATAGGAAAAGAGTTGATTGATGACGCGCTTTTTATGGTGAAAGCGGTAGGAGAGAAGGAGTGGGAAGATGGGAAGTTAGATATGTTGGGGTATATGTTTTGAAATTGTGCGGCGTGCGATGCATAATGATTTTTTCGAAAAATAAATTTGCAAAACAGCAAAATCTATCCGAACTTAAAAAATCATCGCACATCGCACATCGCACATCGCACATCGCACATCGCACATCGCACATCGCACAATTTACAAATCGTTACTCTCCCATTGCCGCCTTAATCTTCTCAATCAAGCCCTCCGTCTCCGAAGCATCCATATCCGCCTTCTTCGCCAAACCAACAGCCGTTTTCGCTGAACGAAGAGCCTCCTTATGGCGACCCAATTTAAAAAGCAACGCCGCCTGCGTATCCGTATTATAAAAATTCTTATCAAGTTCTACCGAGCGAGTCGCCCAACCCAACGCCTGCTCCAACATCGGCTTATCATCCACCTGCTCATAAAACGTCCAAGCAGCACCATTCAAAGCCGACCAATCATCATTCTTAAACTTAGGAATATAACTCGCAGCCGTTTTCGCATACTCCATCCAGTTACCATTTTGCTGATGGAACATCATATTCAAGCCCCCCTTCGACTGCTCCGCTCTACTCGGTACATGCTTATCAAAAGCAGCCAGCACATTACCAAACTTCGTCTTATCACCCGCCATAATCGCCTTAAACGCACGATTCGAAAACACATTCACAATCATATCCTGCACCTTACTAGCACCAAACAATTTTCCAAACTTCTTCTGCTTTCCAAGCATCAAATCAAAACCCTTCCCACCAAAAATAGCCGACTTCATAATCAAATTACGAACAGGCTTAGACTTCAACTGCTTCTTCTTCAAGCCACTCAAATACTTATCCGTTGCCTTTTTAGCAAGCCCAGGCTGATTCGCCTTAATAGCCGCATCCGTCAAACTACTAATCAAATCCGTAGAATTCTCGCCCGCCTCATAACGACTTTGAAGCGTATAAATCTGCTTATCCGCATCCAGCGCATCCTTTCCATAACCAATAAAATCCTCCGCAGGCATATAACCCATCCCCACATGCAACGGCTCCCCCTTCGAATTCGCATACACAAAAGTAGGATACCCTCTAATGCCAAATTTTTCCTTCAACATAGGTCCCTCTCCCTTCTCCATATCCACCTTCAGCGCGATATAATTATCATTATAAAAATCACCGACCGCCTTCTGAGGAAACACCTCATTGATCATTTTTTTACAAGGGCCACACCAAGAAGCATAGCCATCTAAAAAAATCGGTTTTCCTTCCTTTTCCGCTAGAGCAAGTGCCTCTTCCCAACTTCCTTCAAAAAATTGGATACCCTTTTTGCTTTTCTGTGCAAAGCTTGTCTGAATCGTCATACTGCATACCAATACCAGTACCAGCATTTTGAAAAATGATTGTTTAGCCATCATAGCTTTAGTATTTAATGATGAAATGATGCGTTTTTTTTGCAAAATAGTTTTGAGCCATAAAGATACAAAAAATGTCCAACCAACGATTTACAATTGAACGATAGACCATATCTTTAACAAATATTAGTTTTTTCTCCTTCATTTCTTTATCATTCTCTGGGCGTGTCCCCATTTTTGTTGTTTTGCCCATGCCTGCGTCCTCGTAGGAACTTCAGGCAAAACAACAAAAATGGGGTCGGGCTATCCGTTTGTAGTTGCCTCCTAGAAAACATATTCGGCTATCTTTGCTGGCAGTGTCTTCCTTCGTCAGCCCTGCCAGCAAAAGCCTCATCATGTTTCTAGTTCGCCAAGCTACCACTACTATCCCTCACGCGGTAGACGTTTGAACGATTCACGATTAAACGTCCGACGGAGTTGCCGCCAGCGTCATC
>JAHDHP010000192.1:0-4435 GCA_020631245.1 Bacteroidota bacterium
GGGTGATTGAGTTGTTGGGTGATTGGGTTGTTGAGTGATTGAGTTATTGCCGCCATCTTTCTCTTCGAGCTTGTTTGCGTTCTGCTTTTGTTTTTTTAGCGTTTTTTCGTTTAAACAATTCTCCGAATTTGTCGAACTCTTGGCTGGCGAGGAAACTAACTCCTATTTTGTTGTAATCGCCATCGAAGAGGTCTTTATCAAATTTGTTGAATGCTTTGAGTTGGTAAACGCCGTCTTTGGTAATATCATATATGACGATGAAATCACCAGCAATTGCCACATTATCATAACTTTGAAATTGGCGTCCGACATCGACATTTCCTCCAATATTGACGGAGATGCGGTCTTCGAACATGCGTTGGGTGTAGGATAATCCGATTTCGGAGCGGGTATTGGGGTATAGTTGATCATCAAATTCGATATAATCTGCATCGTATTGGTTCCAACTAAAGTTGATTTCTGCTCCTTTTATAAGGTCGGATACGGCATCGTTGAAGTAGCTTAACAAATAACTGGAGAGGAATTCACTAAGGGTGGTGTTTACGCCTGAACGAAGATCAATTCCAAATTCGTCGAGTGGCATAAAACGGTTGAGGATTAGGAGTCCAAATATTTGTTTGTTGAGTTCGTTTTGATCGGCATTTGTTAACTCAGAAATACGCGTAGCAAATAGATTGTCTACCATAGGCAAGGTGGATTCGCGTTGTCGAATGTCGAATTTGATATCGGGTTGGGCGAGTACGCCACTCATATTTAGATAGACATCTATCGGGGTTCGCTTGCGGGCAATATCTTCGGCATTGGAGGTTTGACTTCCTAAAGTAAGTACGCTGCGATCTGCTTCGTTGAAGATGTCGTAGCGGGAGGTGCGGAGTCCATATATCGCACTTAGATCAAGTTGTGCTTGATAGGGATCGCCTGTAAATGTAATGCGTCCACCAGGTTTGACGGTAAAGAATTTGTTGATGACTTTTTGAATTGAAAAGAGGTATTCTCCTTCTAAAATTTCATAGATGCCGTACATATTAAAATCGAAATCGCCAATGGTATTGACTTGCATTTGTAGGTTGCCTTTTCCCCGACTTTCGATGATGTCTCCTGCATTGAGGTCGAAGATAATTTGAATGAGGGCATCTTCGGTAATATCTAGATCCATATTGATGTCGAAACCTACACTGGAAACGGTATCTAATTGACTAGCTAAGAGGCTGGTATCTCGCACAATGAAGGAGTATATACGGTCATCTCCTATATCACTTGCTCCTTCTTCTAAGAGAATATAAATGGCTGTTTGGGGTAATGAACGTCCTTGAATGTCCATATTTATTTCACTCAGATTTCCATAAATTCTGGCTCCACCATCACCATAGGCGGTTCCGTAGAAGAGGTCATTATCGGTGATGTCGGTATCTAAAAATAGGAACTCATCAGATCGCATATCTACATCGAGGTACATCTCTTTGAAATTGCCAAGATCGAAGAAGCCATTGAGGACAGCCGTGTTGGTGTCTTTGTCCAAAATAATGAGGTTGGAGAAGTTGAGCATATTATTATCTACTTCTACTTTTGCTTCGTCTCTTGTTCGATAGGTGGTTTGTAAATAATCGACGGTTACTTGAACATCGTTCATTGTAATATCTCCGCTTAGTTTGGGAGCAGATGTTTTGCCATGTAAATTTAGATTGACAGCACCTGTTCCTGCGAGATCAGAGGTAAACTCACCAATGAAAGGTTCTAAGAATAGCATGGAGGCTTTTTCTAAATCTAGGTCTATGTCTAAAACTCCATCTTTTTCTCCTTCAGGTGGTAAGGTGTAGGTACCGCGTCCTTCTCCCTTGTATAAGTCTCCAAATAAATCTGCTTGAATATTGACATTTGGATCTTCTTTTTTCTTGGAGACTGCAGCGGTTACATCTCCTATTGCTTGCTTTAAGAAGTGAAGATTCTCTATGGAGAAGGTAGATTCGATTAGTTGTTGTTGGAAAATATCTTTGAGGTATACTCTTCCATTGAGTGTTCCTGCGAGGCCTAGATTTTCAATGACATCTAATTCTTTAAAATCGTTTACCAATACATTTTCCACTTCGATAACTGTTTCGTTATTAAATACATCCGAGGGATCACTCTTCAAGCTTATTTTTTGTTTTCCTTGTGAGAGGATAATATTTTCAATGGCAAAGATGTCTTGGTTTTTGTACATAAAGCTTCCAGTAGATGCTTCCCATGCTTTATCGTTGATGACGATTTCGGTATTGGTAAAATTCATTTTGAGGCGGTCGAGGTTTGCAAAAAGCAATCCTTCGATTGTGAAGCGGGTATTTGCTTCATCGGGTGCTACTGCTAATTTAAACTCAATACTATCGTTGTATACTTCTCCATCGAGGAAGATACGCGGAATATCTACGGCTCCACTAGTAATAACAGAATCGATTTGTGCAGCGAATGCGATACTTTCTTCATCGGAAGAGGCGACAATAACGAGTCGTTCTCCCCTATTACCATCAAACAAAAATTCGGGCACATCTCCTTCTAGGCTCATTTCTTTGGTAAGGGTATTGAAGTTACCTGAAACACCGAGGCTATCTAGTTTTTCTAGACCAGGCACAAAGAGTTTGGTTAGTGGAATAGGGTCTTTAATTTGGATATTGAAGTCGATATCTTGTTCACTGGTCTCCCCTGCACTATCAAAGCGATAGGGAAAATAGGTGTGGAGGTAGTTTTGGACAGATGGGATTAATTCGCGATAGTCAAAATCACCATAAAAATCGGCTGTTCCATAGTCAAACTTCAAGGAGGCGGCTCGTTTATCTTCTTCAAAAAAGGAACTAAAATCTACACTTCTTAAAAGGGTGGAAATGGTATCTTTGGAAACGGTAAAGTCTCTAAAACGCGCTATTCCTTCAAAGTTATCAATATCATCGCCTTTCATATCAAGAAAAGCAACTCCTTTTAGTTGTAGGTCGCTATAATATTTACCAGTAGGTACGATATTCAAGGGTGCTAAGTCTAGGTGTCTTACTATTAAGTAGTTGAGTTTATATGCTGGTACTTCATTGCTCAAATCTACAGTTCCTTGAAAGCCAAAATTCGCATTTTGATCTTGCACCTCTACTTGCCCATCAAACAACTTGCCTTTTACATATCCACTTTTTACCATAATGGAGTCGTAAGAATAACCTTTGAAATCGACTGCAATATGTGCTTTTTCTAACTCAACATCTAGGTCGTTTATGGTCAATCCTTTTCCTTTTAAGGAAGCGTCTAATGATAGTTTATCAAACTGATCGTTATTATTCATCCATTTGTATAGGTTGAAGTCTACGAGCTTAATATTTCCTTCATAAGTAGGCGTCTCCCCTTTTTTTAGGCTCATAATAATGTCTGACTGGATGTCTCCTAAGTCAGTTTTTAAAATTCCATCGGCTACAAATTCGTGTGGATAACCTAAAAACTTACCCGTAAAAGATAGCTTACCCAATTTGTCGAAATTAGCAGGAATATTGACATCGGGAATGAGTTCGCGAATACTTACTAGATCTGTTTGTAAATCCTCTACCTTAAATCGAATATGGGTATTATAAAAGTCAGGCAAACCTGTCATTTTAAGATCTCCTTGATAAGCGATATCTCCTACTTGAATTTTCAAATCTCTTCCTCGTATTTTATTCACTTTCCCTGAAACACGTCCTTCTAAGGCAATACTTCGAGAGGCATTACTTTTAATCAATTCTACCTCTTTTAGTTGAGGTGCAAAGAAAAAGAGGTCATCGAATTGGAGGAAACTATTATTTGCGAAATTAGCTTCTATTTTCACTCGTTGAACGAAGTCGGAAAAAGCACGGAAGGAGGGATATTCTAAAGCAATATAATCTCCTAATTGGCTGTAAGGTGTTTGCAATTTTAAATTTTCGATACTTGCATTGGTAGGGCTTACGAATACCTTACCTGCTAAATGATCTACTTGAAAACCTGACCATTCTTTGGCTGATAGGTGATTAACTTGTCCACTTATTTGGTCATGACCAAAGGCGATATTAGCAAGATCCGCTTTTATATGACTGACTTGCATGTTAGCGAAATTAATACTTCCTGGTGGAGGAGTATTTTTGCTATTGGTTTGTAAGGTAACCAAGCCATTTTCAGCGACTAGATGATTCGCTTTTACCATCCAATCTTTGGGAGTAAGTGGAAGTATTTCATTGTACCATTCTTCGTTATGTTCTTCCTCTATTCCATCATCTACTTTATTGCTTTTCACTTGTACTGCTAATTGATCTAGTAGTATTTGATCTAGTGCTATATCTTTTGCGCCTAATCCTATTTTTTCTATTCCTGTAGCTAGTTGATTGAGTTGGACGTTTACTTGTAACTGATTGCTGGCATCATCTAAGCGGAAGCGCGGACGTAGTAGTTGGAGGGAGTTGGCGAGGAGAAT
>JAHDHP010000192.1:4535-8643 GCA_020631245.1 Bacteroidota bacterium
GTGATTTTGACATATGGGTCTTGTAGTATAATATCTTGTGCTTTTACAATCGTTGGTTCTTTGAGGCTTAAGCGAATCGGAGCGAGTGCTATATCTTTTATAAATAAAAGTGTGTCTTTTGCTTGGGAGTTTCTTTCTTCTTCGAGGGCAATGTATATATTTTGAAGGGTGTTTTCTTGGAGGTCAAATAATAAATTGGCGGCATCCATTTCTTGGAAGTGGAGGTCGATCATTGAGCTGGTAATAAAGAGTTTTTTTGCTGTTACTTCATCGTGTATTTGCACATCGGGTTGGGGAAGTTGGATGTGTTGGAGGGAGATGTAAGGGGATGGAGGGACGGAGGGATGGAGGGATGGAGGGACGGAGGGATTGGTGAATAATTGGGTGATTTGTTCGTAGTTGTATTTTTGACTCTTTCTGTCGCGCTTTAATCGAACTTTTGGGGGTGTGGAAATGAGTTCGTTGATGACATAGCGGTTCTGAGCAAGGTTGATATTTGCCTGATTCAATTGTATTTGTGGAGTGTAAAAAAGAGTATCAATATTACTTGGTATACTCGTATTAGTTATTGGTCCTGCTGCGATGTAAGGTTCTACAATGGTTAGTTGTGGGACGATCAATTCTTGTTGTTGCCAATCATTGGTTTGTACGCCTTCAAGAACCAACTGTTCCCAATTGACAAATAGTCCTACCTGTGAGCTAGGATTTTTGAGGAATAACGCTGGTCCTGCCATCACTAGGCGATCCAATTCCAATTTGCGATTGCTTATATCTAATTGCTTTAAATCGGCTTGAAAAGCTTCTAATTGGCTATTGATGGCTAATTTATTCTTGTCGTCAAATAGATCGACATTAAGGGCAGCCGTTTGGAAATTGAAATTTTGTAAATCGATTAGTAATTCATTGGTGGCTACTGTCCCTTTGATTTGTTGTTTTTGAGCATTGACTTGTGCTTCTACACCTTCCGAATTTAGAATTTGGTTGATTATATCGACTTGCATATTGGCAAGGGAAGCATCAATAGTCAACTCCTCTTTTTGGAGTTTCACCAAGGCCTCAATACTATTACCATCTAAGAGTTGTTGTTTTATATCGAACTCTACATTGGAAAGAGAAGCATCAACGGTTATGCCTTCCTTTTGCATTTTTATCAATGCCTCGACACTATTACCATCTACAAGTTGTTGTTTTATATCAAACTCTACATTGGAAAGAGAGGCATCTACAGTTATCTCTTGTTTTTCGAGTGCGACGAGAGCCTTCAAACCATTCCCATCAATCATTTCCTGTTTCATATCCACCTCCACATTGGAAAGAGAGGCATCTACAGTTATCTCTTGTTTTTCGAGTGCTACGAGTGCTTCTAGGTCTTTAGAAGTGAATAGGAGATTGTTTACATCGGCATAAATAGTAGGTGCGTTGGCTTTGGCGGTAGCTCCTAACTTTGTAAGCTTGACATCTGCCTCCCAATCCTCTGCTTCAAATAACAACTTTTTGGCGTCTGCAATTAGGGTTGGCGTTTGTGCATCTACAATGATATTTTGCTTGGGAAGTTCAACTAAGGCAGCTACATTCGTTCCTACAAAAGTAAGCGGTTTCAAAGCTCCTTTTATACCATCCATTCCTCCATCAATCTTTACTCTTCCCTTTTGGTCGTCTACTTTTGCTATAATATTCTTTCCTTCTACAAGTAAGGTATCTGCATTAATCCATACCTCTTTGACTTGCGCGTCTACGGTTAATTTTTGTTTCTCTAGTTCAACTATTGCAGCTAGATCATTTGCATCGAAAATGAGTGTTTTCACATTTCCAGTGGCACTAGCGATAGTCCCATTCGCAGTAGCTTGTAAATTGGGTAGACGCACTTCAGCAACTCCTCCATTGCCTTGTACATCAAAGTTTTTGAGGTTGATTTGTCCTTCTTCTAAGGTGGCATCAACTTCCACGTAATGTTTACGGACATCGACTTCGGCACTAACACGTTCTCCATGAGCGATTAAGGTCTGTACATTCAAATTACCTTTGGGAATCGTTGCATCAAAATAAACATCGCTCTTGCCTTCTGTCCCAATAGCATGTAAGGTATCGACATTAACGATATTGGTTTCGATATTAAACATTGCTTTTTGCACCGTTCCATCAACAATGACTTTTATATCTTGATCTTCGAAGTGAATGTCAGCTTTTGTAGCAACAATATCTCCTATTTTAATATCCCAAGTTGGCGGGTCTTTTTCTTCCTTTTTTTCTTTGGGGGCTAGGTCGATGCCCAAGCTTTCGAGTATATCTTCAATATTATACTTCTCTTTTCCTTCTTTTTTAGTGATATTAACAATTGGCTTATGAATACTAATATCTCCGATATGCACTTTTTGATTCCAGAGAGAAAGTTCGCGAATAGGTACATAAATTTGGGGGGCGAGAATTAAGGTATCTTTGTTCAAGTCTTCTACATATACCCCTTCTAAGCGCACCTCTTTTGACAAATCGATATATAGATCATCAAATTCGATACGATTATCCAGCTTTCCCAAGTAATAAGTTGCCGCTTTTTTGGCAACAAATGTCTGTACGCTAGGTGAATATAAGGTTATTATCACCAATCCGACAAGTACTAAAAGCAGGATCAATAAGAGTAATATAAAACGTTTGATATACCTCATGTAATGGACTGTACAGTCAGACTATTTTCCTTGTACGAAGTTACAATAATTTCTGTTCCAGCATCAATATAACTACCACTTGTGACAGCATCATAACGCTCTCCATCAATTTCAATTTTTCCAGCGAGTCTTAAATCGGTAATCGCTACCCCTTTTTTACCTACCAAACCCACATATTGTGCACTTTTCACACTATAACCCTCCGATTTGTCTTGGGTTTCTTCTAGGATCATTTTTTTAAAAGATGGTGACTCCATTAGTTTTCCTCCTAGTAAAATCAGCATTAAAATAGAGCCTCCAATAGATAATAACACCCGCAAGAGTGCGCTAGAAGCCATGTCTAAATCTACAATGCTAAAATCAAGGAAATCGTTGCGTAATAAACTGAGTGTTAATCCAGCTACCAAAGCGATAATACCCAATACCCCTGCTACACCAAAACCTGGAATAACAAACACTTCAATGGCCAGTAGCACCAAGCCCACTACAAATAAGGCAATTTCCCAGTGTTGAGCTAAGCCATCTATATAATGTGGAGCAAAATAAAGGACTCCTGCACTAATAGCTGCCATGATCGGAAAACCGACACCTGGAGTTTGCAGTTCACCATAGATGCCAAAAAAGATGACCAACATCAGTAGACTACTCACCATCGGGTGTAATAAAAACTGGACAATTCGATCTGTCCAACTAGAAGAATAGCTAATTATTTGTGGGGCATCACTCAAATGTTTGATCACATCCTCCACATTATTGAACTGTCCATCACAAAAACCATGTTTAATTGCTTCGGTCGTAGTAAACGTTAATGTCTTTGCCGAGTCAATGATACCTGGAATCACAATCCGATCGTCCACCATTGCTTCTGCAATCATTGGATCACGTCCCTTTGCTTCGGCTACTGCTCTCATTTTAGAGCGCATGTAGGATTGATACTTATCAGGAGCTTGTTCACCAGTTTGGTTAACTACGGTAGCAGCTCCAATTGAAGCAGCCTGTACCATAAATAGACTATCACAAGAAAGGGAAATCAGAGCACCTGCTGAAGCCGCATTATTATCGACTAGCACAACGGTTGTTGCTTTGGCATCGAGTATCTTTTTACTTATTGAATCAGCCATATCAACAGCACCTCCGTAGGTATTGAGATGTAAAACAATATAGTCTACTTCTTGCTGTTCTGCTTCTTCCATTGCCTTTTTTACAGTACGCCAAGCCGCAGGAAAAATCGCTTCATGCAGTTTAAACTGATAAATCTTGGCTCCAGTACTCAAAGGTAATGGGCTAGGTGTAGCATTACTTTCTACTAGTGAATCAAGCGTGTTCTCTTGTGCATGAACAAGCCCCAAACCCAATAGTAAAAAGGTGCAACAAATAGATATGATACGTTGTAAATTCATGAAAAATGGATTTAAAATTCATTTTTTATTCCAATTAATTTTTTT
>JAHDHP010000193.1 GCA_020631245.1 Bacteroidota bacterium
ATGACCAATAGCTTTAGCCTTACCATTACAGTTATAAGCCCAGTCTGTTAACATTAATGTTGTGGTCACAGCTTCAGCTTTTGTCTTATTGGCAAGAACAGTCACGTAGTCCCTGTCTAGTGAAAAAGGGTTCGAGTCCCTTGCGGCACTCTCTAAAATTTTTATAAGTAAATGATAAGTGCCGCAAGCATATATGGTAATGCAACTAGAATATTTAGCCTAAAACTATGTGAATACTGAGTATTGCAATAGCCCTCACATCATGAAGGACATTGAACTTGTGAGGGCACCAGAGCGGATAGCCCAACTGGCAGAGGCAACCATGTGACTGGGCATGGGTAAAAGTGGTGGTTCAAGTCCATCTCCGCTCACCAATTCATTACCGCACAGCCTCCTCCCCTACACTCCCTTGTGCTTCCTCCACACGACTCTCCAATTCCACCAAAGGCACATCTACAACTACTTCTTCTTTAGATTTAGGTCGAGGTTTCGCAGAAGCTTCCTCCTTTCTCATTTGTGCATAACGCGCTTTCAAAGCCATATCCTTATTAATAGGATCATGCGCCTCATCAGGAGGCGTATTTCCATTCACGCCACAAGCATTCAAAAATTCAAACATCTTAATCAAGTGTACGGTAATACGATCCGTTTTATCCTTTGTTGGTTTTGCCCCCTTAATCAAAGCAACAGCCCGTTCCACAAAAGGGACTTCTTCTTCCAAGCCTCCTACAAGAAGCGTTTCTCTCCAAGCACTAGCAATTACATCAATATCTTCTAGGTAACAAAAATCCGTCATTGCCTTTTCATTCACCGGAAAAGTCTTTTTATAAATATCTAAATAATGTAATTGAAAAGAATACATATGCCCATGTACACAATACGGACAGGAGTTGATAGTAGAAATAGCCCCTCCCACAATATGGGTACGTATAGGTCCCCATTCTCGAAGCGTTTTTTCATATTTAGGCATATTGCGCGCCAACCAAAATAAAGGCTTAATGGCCCCATGTTGTGCTACAATATCCTGCATCAATAGGGGATCAAAGCCCCATTTATCATTACAAATCCCTTCCATGATGGAAATGGATATCTTTTCGAGTCTAGTAGGCATAATAAGGTTAGTGTTTGAACATTGTTTAGTGGGAACTACATGTCTTTAAAAATACAACACCCACATTTGAATTCAAAATGTTTAGATATTATTTCTCTACAAATTTCAACATTTATTCATACACCCTCCCATCAAATTAACACGAATTAACGCCCCTCACTTGTTTCTCTCCACTTTTAATCAGACCTTTGTACTCCATTTTATGTTATATCTAAATGATCGTGTTAAACACAAGTCATTTTTGTACGTTCAATGTAAAGATTCTTTTATCAAATTGATCTTTTATCATGAGAAACAATCTCTTTATTCTTAGTTTATTCGCACTTATTATTGCCAGCAGTTGCACCTCCAAAAACAAGATAAACACTACTAAACAGGAGGTTCAAGAACAAGCTGCTACTAGCATTACAGAAACCACTAAAGAGGCTCCTGCGCCTGCCGATGCCAAAGGCAACTTGCTTCAACAATTAAAAGCAGTAGGCAATTTATACGGAGACACGCAATGTTTCGACAAACCCGCCAAAGGTTACGTCGTCCTCTATGCACCTACCGATGTGCCCGTTTTCAATGAACAATTGCACACCGCAGGCATGTATACCTACTTCGAAAAGAATAAAAAAGATGGCGTACAAACCATATACATTTCCAAACAACCACGTCTAGAATTTCAAACTTTCTTAGATACCATTAAAACAAAATACCCTTCTTTTTATAAAGAACTCAGCTTCATTCACGATGTCGATAGTTCGCTTATAGATGTATTAAAAATCGACAAAGAAGAACTTCAACATGGAGGAATAGCTTATGTATTCGACAAAGAAGGTAAAGAACTTTTCTCGCTCGACGACTACCTTTGCCAAGGAGAAAAATTACAACATATTTACCAGCATTTCTATCCTAGTGATCTTAAATTTACCGAGACAGCCAGCAAAATCGAAACAGGTAAAATGATCCCTCCCGAACTCAACACCTACTTTGCTGACTATCTCGGAAAGCAAAATGTACTCATCACCTTCTACCCTGCTCCACTAAGTCACTCATGCTCCATTCAAATGGGACAGCTTAGCGAGTTTGCAGTTGATAATTTAGAAAGTAAAAAACTAAAAGTCCTTGCCATCTCTATCGGAAATCAGGAACAAGTAACCGCCTGGGGCATCCACCAACCAGTCGATGGTATTGAATTAGTAGCCGACTCACTAGGTGTTATTTCCAATGCCTTCGACTCCATCCTTACCGAAGCCAATGGCACCATCTACTCCGATCGTACCGTCTTCCTCATCGACAAAACAGGAATTGTACGCTATATCAACAAAGATTACGATGTAGGAGCCGATTTAGATATTCTAGAAGACGAAATTAAGAAACTGTAAAAGGGATAGGCTATCCAATAATCCAGTCACCCAATCATCAATAGCTGGGCGTGCCCCCATTTTTTGTTTATGAAAATGCTACCGCCAGCGTCCACGCTGGTGGCATTTTCATAAACAAAAAATGGGGTCGGGCTATCCGTTTGTAGTTGCCTCATAGCTGCTTGTTCTGCATAGTCCTAGCAGTGTCTTCCGCTGTCAGCCCTGCTAGTCCTTGCTTCACAAAAGCAGCTATTTTGTCAAGCTACCACTACTATCCCTCACGCTATAATCGTGCGACGATTGAACGTGCGACGTGCGACGGAAGTACTTTTACTCTTCATTATACATGATATACTTTCAAATGTGTCACTTTTACAAAGGTATAACGCGTAAGGGCATCCCTTGTTGGTGTCCCCGATGAAACGATTTACGTTTGAACGTCCGATGGAACTACAGCCAGTGTCATCGCTGATGGTCTTAACGACAAAGCTCAGCCTCTGATCGTCCTTGTGTATTGCAAAATCATTCATATCCAATTGCCATGCATTTAATTACCTCTCCCGCTCCACTGGACATCAACTCCACTTCCATTTTTCTAGCAGGAAGCATTGAACAAGATAAAGCCGAAAACTGGCAAAACTATCTCATTCGCAACCTAGCAGACACCAACTTAACCCTCCTAAATCCACGACGCGAAAGCTGGGATGCCTCATGGGTACAAAGCATCGAGAATGAGCAATTTCGAGGGCAGGTAGAATGGGAACTAGCCGCCTTAGAAGCAGCCGATCATATCGTCATTTACTTTGACCCCAACACCAAATCACCTATCAGCCTCCTAGAGCTAGGCTTATTTGCGCAAACAGGTAAGGTGACGGTTTGTTGCCCCGAAGGGTTTTGGCGAAAAGGAAATGTGGATATTGTTTGTAAACGTTATGGAGTGCCACAGGTGGGCAGTTTAGCCAAATTATTGGAGCAAATGCGGAAGAAAGATCAGAATAAATAATCTTTCAATTCTAAACGAATTACCTTACATTTGTTTACCAATCAAATATTATACTTATGGCAAACACGCAATACATTACTGATAACAAAGGCAAAAAAATTGCTATTATTATCCCTATTGAGGATGATAAAAAATTGTTGGAAGAAGTAGAAGAATTAGAGGATATAAGAGCTTATGATGAAGCAAAAAAAGAAGATAATGGAGACCGAATTCCATTTAACGAATATATAAAAAAGAGAAACCTAAAAGATGCCTGATTATACCATACAATTGACACGTAAGGCATCTAAACAACTAGATAAATTACCTGATCAAGTTGTAAGCCCAATATTAAACACTATTAGTAAATTAGCATCTGAACCACCCCCTAATGGATGCAAAAAATTAAAAGGAAGAGAAGCATATCGCGTAAGACAAGGGACTATAGAATCATTTATGAAATCTTTGATCAAATATTATTGATTGATATAATTGCCATAGGTCATCGTAAAGATATTTATGATTAAAATTGAAGTTCCTCCAAGCTCACCCCATGTATTAACCGCTCCCCTTTTTCATCAAATAATCGAAACTGTACTTGTACAGGTTTAGCCTCCCAATCAATTTCTATCATTCCAAAATTATGATCCCGCACTACCTCTCCCACTCGATATTGGTTCGGTTCGGTACTCCCCCAACTTTTATTAATTCCACTAGCTGTTGCATCATAAAGCGGATACGCATTGGGAATTTCGCGTTTCGATAATTCTGCCCAATGTACATCTCCAGAAATAAACACTACTCCATTCGCTTGAGTAGACTGAATTAGGTCTATCATTTTTTGTTGTTCTAAAGGTACATTCGTCCATGATTCATAACCATTGTATTCGTGCCCAAACTGAATACTAGTAGCAATAATCCGCAACTGAGCAGGTTGGCGCAATTGCTCTTCCAGCCATTTCCACTGTGTTATACCCAAAATAGTAGAATCTGGGTTTTCATGTGGTTGATAATCATGCTTGTATTTTTCCTTATCCTGAATACGCTGTAAATCACTTCGAAAAGTACGCGTATCTAATAAAATGATTTGTACGATTTGATCACCCGTTCCTACTAAATGAGCATGATAAATACCTTCATGTTGCCAACGGCTCGACGCTTGAGCTTCTCCCCAAAACTCTAGAAAAACCTGTTTGGAGTCTGCCTTCTTTGGGTAGTATTTTCCCGCATCATTTGCCCCATAATCATGGTCATCCCAAATCGCCAAAATAGGACAAGTTTGTTGAAGCATTTGGAATTCTCCTTTACGACCTAGTTTGGCATATTTACGTCGCAACACCTCCATATTTTCCGTATCTCCATAAATATTATCTCCCAAATAAATAAAAACATCTGGGTTTTGAGCAGCTACCTGAAAAAGAATAGGTTGTGGATTTTTCTCGGAGGCGCAAGACCCAAAAGCAATACGTTGAAGCACCTTTGATTGCTCTAAAACTTGGTAGCTATCTAGTGTTGGAAATTGCTTGGAAGTGCAGGCTGTAAGAAAGAGACAGCCAATCAATATGATGAATATAAATTGGGTTTTCATAGCGTATTTTTTTAGACAAAATTAAAAATATTTTTTTCTATGATGATTAATCATTTACTTTTGAAAAAAATTATCTTTGCCGCCAATTTCAAAATACCTTTAAAAAATACAACTATGAAACAATCAGTTGAAATTATCCAACCAGGTAATTTCAATAGCGAAAACCACTGGTATCCAAAAGCACTAAATGCGACGATTCATCCAATGGTTAACTTCTTTCTCAACCTCGATCAAAGGAGAATTATCAACAGATACTGCCATTTGCACCCAATGGTAAATAAAGATAAACTGAGTGAGATACTTGATTATAAATGTAAATATTTTTTATGGGGCGGTGCCGATCTCATCAACTGTACCTCTGCTGGAGGTAATCGACAGATGGTAGTCATTGAAAACAACTCTTGTCCTTCTGGACAAAAATCAATGCCACTGCTTGACGATAACAAAGAAGATGGTTCTTACCGCCTGTTAGTTGAACGAACTTTTAAGCCCTTATTGAAACCCAAACAGGGTTCACCACGGATCAAGGGCAAACTAGCTGTTATTTATGATAAAAATTATGTAGAAACTTCGGGCTATGCCGCTACTATTGCCGAGGTCATGCAAGAAGACGTGTTTTTGATTCCTTATTATTTAGGGGAATCCAACGAACATATCAAAATAGAGAATAGCATTTTACACCTCTATCATCAAGGGGAATGGCATCCTTTACGAGCAGCTTTCCGCTACCTTACCCAGCGTCCCTGGACTCGCTTACCTCTCCACTGTAAAACCAAGTTACTCAATCCTATTGTCGCTTGTTTAGCAGGTGGGCGCAACAAAATGGTAGCAGCCAAAGCTTATGATATTTATAATGCAGAATTAGCTACTTATGGTTTACGCATTAATATTCCAGAAACTATTTGGGATATTAGTAAGGCGGAAATACCACTATGGCTTAGCAAAATGGGGGGACAAGCAGTTATAAAGGTGCCTTACAGCAATGCAGGACAAGGCGTTTTTACGATCACTAATGAGAAGGAGCTTAACAATTTCATGGAACAGGATATTGATTATGAACGCTATATTGTCCAGAGTTTGATTGGCAATTATAATTGGAGTTCGCAAACTGAAAAAGGGAAGTTTTACCATGTCGGAACTATCCCTAATCTTAAAGGGGAAACGTATGTCATTGATCTGCGGATGATGGTTAGTAGTACTCCTACTGGCATTAAACCACTTTGTGTGTACTCTCGACGAACAGCTGCTCCCTTAAGTGATACTCTAAACGAAGGAAGTGATTCGTGGCAAATGCTCGGAACCAACCTATCTGTAAAGTTAGGAGAAAATGAGTGGGGTTCAGACACCAATCGTCTTATGCTCATGGATAGACGAGATTTCAACAAACTAGGAATTGGTTTGGATGATCTTATCGAAGCTTATATTCAAACACTTTTATCGACCATTGCCATAGATAAGATGTGTAAGAATCTAATTGGTTCTAAAGGTAAATTCAAGATGCGTTTGTTCAAATCATTGAACAATGATAGCACCTTGCTCAATGAAATCATGTTATAAGATTTTACAATGAACAAGTATCGCTTTTTAGTACTTACTGATCATACTAAGCACAGTAAGGAAAATTCCGTATATGCTATTGTTTCGACTTTAGCAAAACACACACAATGTAGCGAGGTAGTAGTAGTTAGTCGGGGAAATAGTCACAATGCCTCTTTCTTTCAAAATTGTAAGCTTATTAATTTGTGGGGCCATAGAGTTCATCCAGAAAATGGATTAAACTTTGAGCAAGGGAAAGAAGTATTATCTGCACAACAAGAACAAGTTGCCCTTGCTGATTTTGATGTGTTACTAATGCGCTTACCTCGCCCTATTTCTGATACCTTTTTACGATTTATTGCCTCTAAGATGGAGGGGAAGGTGATCATTAACCATCCCACTGGAATCATAGAAACCAGTAGCAAAGCCTACTTATTACACTTTCCCGAACTTTGTCCGCCCATACAACTTTGCCATTCTATCGCAGAGATTCTCGATTGGGCAAATCGTTTTTCAGTGGTATTGAAGCCACTTCGTGAATATGGTGGAAAAGGCATTTTTAAAATTGCAGCAGGCAAAATTTGGGAGGGAAATAATTCTTTTGAAGTTGCCCCCTATTTGGAACAACTACAGAATAAGATTGAAACGGAAGGGTATCTCGTGATGAAGTATTTGAAAAATGTGAGTCAAGGAGATAAACGGATTATTGTAGTAAATGGGCATATTTTAGCTGCCTCTTTACGACTACCTGCTGCTGACTCTTGGCTTTGTAATGTCTCACAAGGGGGACGTTCGGTATTGGCAGAGATAAGTCCTGAAGAACAACAGATTATTGACACCATTACTCCTAACTTATTGCAAGCAGGAATCGTAATCTATGGAGCTGACACCTTGGTTGATGATGACGGGAAACGCGTATTATCTGAAATAAACACACTGAGTATTGGGGGCTTTCCACAAGCAGAACAACAGACAGGTCGCCCTATTTTACAACAAACGATTGATCAAATCATAACTTATGTCGAGCAACAAACTGGAAAATAATATTCCTTATATCTCTAGCCTGAATCTAAAAGATACCCCAGCTCAATCTATTCGTCATTATTGGCTGCATCTTATTTCCGATGGCTTAGGAAATCCTATTAACCTCCCCATTATGGTGGCAAGAGGCAAAGAAGATTTTCCTGTTCTAGGACTTACTGCGGCTGTACATGGCAATGAATTAAACGGGATTCCAGTTATCCAACGGCTGTTTAATGAAATTGATATACAGGAATTAAAAGGCACTATTGTAGGCATACCCGTCGTCAATATTCCTTCTTTTATTCGCAAAAAACGCCGCTTCAATGACGGGGTAGATTTGAATCATATCATGCCTGGTAAAGAGAATGGTAATGTGAGTCAAGTATATGCTCATCGTTTTATGAAGCGTGTTGTTGAGAAATTTGACTACCTACTTGATTTGCATACTGCTAGTTTCGGTCGAGTCAACTCCTACTATGTACGAGCCGATATGAAGCATCCTGTTACGCGCAAATTAGCCATGTTGCAGAATGCCCAAATCATTGTTCACAACCCACCCTCGGATGGAACACTTCGAGGGGCAGCGAGTGAGTTAGATATACCTGCTATTACCCTTGAAGTAGGGAACCCGAATACCTTCCAAAAAAAGATGATTCGTAGTGGCATTGAAGGTATTCACAATGCACTTTCCTATCTGGAAATGACTGAAGATGCAATTGAAGTAGCTTCTACACCTACTATTGTTTGCAAGTCTTCTTATTGGCTTTATACCGATACAGGAGGGCTGCTTACTCTACATGTCGAACTCTGCCAACAACTAGCCAAAGGCGACCTCGTTGCTTCTATCCGCGATGTGTTTGGCAATTTAAAAACGCAGTATTTTGCTCCTGAAGATGGTATTGTTATTGGTAAAAGCATTAGTCCAGTCAATCAGTCGGGAGGACGTATTATTCATTTGGGAATTATTAAATAAGTACCTAATGTTGTGGGATTGTGGGATTGTGGGATTGTGGGATTGTGGGATTGTGGGATTGTGGG
>JAHDHP010000194.1 GCA_020631245.1 Bacteroidota bacterium
AAGCTTGCAATTGATGCTGAAGGGCTTTTTGTTTAGCCTGTTCTTTTTCTATAATATTTTGTTGATGCTGAAAATTAAGATTGACCAAACGAGCAACTAAAAGTAAAATAAAATGAACGAGCAAATAGGAAAATAAAGTCATAAAAAAGAACTGCCTTTTCTCCTGAAAATGGGAAGAAAAAACTTGCTTTAATAGTGTTAATGTCGTCAAACCTAAAATTAAAATAGCTCCGTTCATAGCAATATCAGTAGCCATACGGTTTCGCGATTGATTAGCTAAGCACTTATTTTTCCATGACAAGTTGAAACTCAACACCAACCAAGCAAAACAAAACATCACGGCACTTCTCAAAAAAACATCTCCCAATGTTAGTCCAAATGAAGTAGCCAACTCGCTTTCTCGAAGTGTAATTAAAAGTCGAGGGAAGTTCATGAGAGAGGTGACTGCTAATGCGCCTAAAATAGTTATTTGGGTTTTGTTTTGTAACATTCGTTATTAGCTACTATGCGAGAACTTTATTTGTGATATCTTTACTTGGAGCTTGAAAGGTAAGTAATTATTAAAAAAGTTATTGGACATTTGGACACGAAATGTCCAATAACTTACCTAATATTGTTCAATGAGATTAGATTATTGGCTTGACCTTTAGTGAAAAAGGTATAAAAATCATTAATTGATTAAATTTGGAAATAAGAAACAAACGTCGCAGAACAAAAATTATCCGTCAATAGCTCCTATGCGTCGCTACTGCGAGTTAGTCGTGTGTGCATAGTCGTGTCCGTTGTAGTAGCTACGTTTTATGTCAATTCTTTCAATAAAGTATTAGCAGCTAATTTCCCTAGTTCATTAGAAGCTAAAGGGCTTGCTCCTGTGATTAGTTTTCTATCTCTACAGACGGTTTTGTCTGATTTCGTATTCACAATAGTAGCTCCTAAGCTCTTTAACTTTTCACTCAAAGCCCAGGGCATATGTCCTGGTAAATAACCAATCTTAGGGGTCATTTTATCTACCGAATCTGGGAATACCGCCATTTTGTAGCCTTCGTAAAGAAATTTCTGATTATTCAATGTCGTTGTTAAAAGGGAGCCTGGCCCGTGGCAAAGAGTAATGGTAAACAAGTCGTTTTGATCCGCCCAATTCAATATCTTTCCAACATTTTTATCTTCGGGGATACCAAGCATTGCTCCATGTCCGCCTGGAATAAAAACAGCAGCATAAGAAGCGGAAGCATCAGCCAATGAATTGTCAATGAAATCTTGTAATTTTCGTGGGCGTTTAAAACTTGGCTTGAGGTCTTCGTAAATCTCTTTTACGTGTTTGTCTTTACTTGGAAAAGCCCACATTTCAAAAACGACTGGCTTTCCTGTTGGAGTAACTATTTCAAAATCAAAGCCCGCATTTTTAAGGTGTAGCATTGGCAATAGGGCTTCTACAGGATGGTTTCCAGTAGAAAACTTTTTACCATTTTGCATGGTCATATTTTTTTGCTCGGTGAAAATGACCAAGATTTTTGATTGCTCTCCCTGATATTTCGTGTATGAAATATTTTCAAAATCAGTTTTGGGAGGAACAGCTAATTTTAAAGCTACCTTTGAAGGACTGTAAGATCCGTCTGACTCCAATTTGGGAGCGAGACCTAATAATTTTTTTAACATACCATAGATTTTTAATGCTTAAATGGAAAGGACAAATATAGGGTTCGATTTGTTCCTGAAAATTGATCTATGGTAAGAAATGCTATTGGGTGCGTAACGCCCATTCGCTCATCCATTCATGAACCCACCCCTAGCCCCTCCGAGGAGGGGAATTTGCGTGAGGGATAGTAACGGTAGCTTGCCGAAATAGCCGCTTTGTGAAGCAATGACTAGCAGGGCTGACAGCGGAAGACACTGCTAGGAATATGCAGAACTAGCGGGTATGAGGCAACTACAAGTGAATAGCCCGACCCCATTTTTGTTGATAAAAAATGCCGCCAGCGAGGACGCTGGCGGCAGCTTTTTTATCAACAAAAATGGGGGCACGCCCAGATTATATTGAGTGGTTGAGTGATTGAGTGATTGAGTGAATGGGCGAGTGAATTTACTTTTTCGCTTGATCTCTTACTTTGAGCCAAGCCTTGTATAATTTCTTTTGTGCCTTTGATGGTTTTTCGACCATGGAAAGGGAGTAACTAAAGTGTTCGACAGGGTGGAGTTCTGTTTGAATATTCATGATTTCGCCTCCACGACTTACCATAATATCTACTTGTTCTCCTTTAGATTTGCGAGCAAGCATGGTAGCGATATTGTCGCCATTTTTGACGCGATAGTTGTCGATAGCAATGATTTCGTCATTGACATTGAGTCCACTTTCATAGCCACAGCTACCTCTTTTTACAGAGGTTACTTTATTACTACCATTGAGGTTCACTCCTAATTGGATTTTGTCAGCATCGGCAGTATTTTCTAGTTTTAAGCCTACGTAATCGAAATACTTTTGGTAGTCGATGGGTACAACACCTGATACGTGTTCGGTGAAGAAGGGATCGAGTTCTTTGCCTGCAAATTTCTCGACGGCTGCTTGAAATTCTTCGTCGGTAAAGCCGCGTTGTTCTTTCTTGTAGTATTCCTCGTACATGAAACGCATGACATCGTCCATGCTTTTTTTGCCTTTGGTGGCTTGTAAAATTTCGAGGTCGAGTAGGGTAGAGAGGATGGCTCCTTTGGTGTAGTAGGAGATACAACAATTGTTGAAGTTTTCGTCGGAACGGTAGTATTTGATCCATGCGTCGAAGCTGGCTTCGGTGACGGATTGTACGTTTTTACCAGGACGGTTTTCGTGCGAATTGATATTGCCTGCTACTACTTTGAGGTATTCTTCTTCGGTCATTAATCCAGTTCGAACAAGGAGGTGATCGTCGTAGTAACTGGTTACTCCTTCGGCTACCCAAAGTAGGGTCGTGTAGTTTTCGTTTTCATAGTCGAATGGGCCGAGTACTTTAGGACGTAATCGCTTTACATTCCAAAGGTGGAAGTATTCATGTGCCATTAAGCCTAGCCAACGATTGAGTTTGGGACGTGGGCTATAGTTCCAGCGCGGATACATGAGGCAGGTGGAGTGAAGGTGTTCGAGTCCTCCGTATTTGCCATCAGTACTAAAGTTGATGACGGTGTAATCGTCGGTTGGTAAGTCTCCAAAAATGTGGGTACATTCTTCTGCTACTTTTTGGATGGCACTGACTAGCAGGTCCTCATCATAGTTTCCTTCGCCAGCTAGTGCAAGGTGGTGAGGTGTCTTGGCTGCTTCAAAATCAATGACTTTATGCGTACCAATTTCGATTGGTGAATCGGCTAGTAAGTCGTAGTTAGGAACTGATAATACCCATTTGTCAGCAGCATTGACAGGCTTTAAGGCAGTCGAAATAGTGTTAAAGTTCTTATGAGGCTTAATATGTAGGGTACTTGGTAAATCAAGGTGTCCGTCGAGAAACATGAAGACACTTGCTCCGTTGATATAGGCATGTGAGGCATCTAGGAAGCTAGTACGCACACTAAATTCAAAGGAATAAACGAGGTATTTGACGGTTATTTCACTTGCTCCACCTGTTTGGATGCGCCAAGTATTTTTATTGATTTTTTTAAAATCGAGTTCTTTATCACCTGTTTGTGCTTCAAAGCCTTCTACTTTGCGTGCAAATTCACGAACGAGGTAAGAACCAGGTGTCCAAACAGCCATTTTTAAATCGACACTTTCTTGAGCTAGTCCACGAATGGTGGTTTCGACTTCAAAATAGTGTGTGTGTGGTTCGGACATAGACAAATGGTAGGTCAATTCCGGACTTGCTGTACTAGTCATCATATTGAGTAGGATAAGTAATGTCGTTAGTATTGTCAGTTTTCCCATAATTTACTTCTTTTTTAAGCCATAGATATAGCCATATTTTTCTTTGGCATATTCCATGAAATAACGGAATGTTAGTTTTTCACCTGTAACGGCAATACATAAATCCTCGGCGGTATAAAAGCGTCCGTATTGGTGGATTTTGGTGCGTAGCCATTGTAAAAGAGGGCGCATATTACCATTGGTGATTTGATATTCTAGATCGCTTATTTCTTTTTGGGCTTGTTGATAGAACTGTGCAGCATAGAAACTACCTAGTGAATAAGTAGGGAAGTAGCCTAAGCTTCCATGAGACCAGTGAATATCTTGGAGACAACCTTCTTTGTCGGAAGGAACATCGATGTCGAGGTATTCTTTATATTTTTGATTCCAAATAGCAGGAATATCTTTTACTTTGATACTTCCTTCAATCAATTCTTTTTCGATGAGGAAGCGTATTAGTATATGGAAGTGATAGGTCAACTCATCGGCATTGGTACGGATGAGAGATGGTTTGACAATATTGACTGCTTTGTAGAAGCTTTCTAGGTTTACTTCTCCAAGATTTTCAGGGAAGTTTTCTTGAAGACGCTTATAATTGGCTTTCCAATAGGCTTGGCTACGGCCTACATTGTTTTCCCAAAGGCGTGATTGTGATTCGTGGATTCCGAGGGATAAATAGTTACCTGTAGGCAATCCATAATCTTCTTGTTTTAGTCCTTGTTCGTACAGTGCATGACCCCCTTCGTGAATACAACTCCAAATCATTTCGTAGAGGTTATATTCGTCAATGCGGGTGGTTACACGTACATCATTGCTACCGAAGCTGGTAGTGAAGGGATGGGCAGAAACATCTTGGCGTCCTGCTTTGAAATCATAGCCCATTTGTTCTAGGATGTCAATGCCGTATTGCCATTGTTTTTCTTTGTTATAAAACTTGTACATCCATTCGTCGTTCACCTGTGGGCGAGCACTTATTTCTTTGACAAAATCAACGAGTTGCTTGTGTACATCGTGGAATAATTCAAGCAAGTTGCTTGTTTTTTCGCCAGGCTCAAATTGATCAAGTAAGGCGTCGTATGGATGCTCCTCATAGCCTAGTAATTCGCATTCTTCGCGTTTTAAACCAACCATTTCTTCAAATGCAGGGCTAAAGATACTAAAGTCACTAGCTGCTCTAGCCTTGAGCCAACTTTGATAACATTGGGAGGTTACTTGCGATAAGCGTACTACAAAATCAGTGGTATATTTTTGCTTTTTTTGATACTCATTAAGACTTTCTGCTACATTGCGTCGCTCCCATTCATTCAAATCGCTTTTTTCGCTCAATTCATGGAGGAGGTCGCCCAATTCTTCGGAAGTTGCTAGTTGATGAGATATTTTAGTAAGCGTTGATATTTGTTGTGCTCTTGATGCAGCTCCTTTTTGTGGTAAATACGTTTCTTGATCCCAGTTTAATACAGAAATGGCATAATTGACATCTGCTAATTCCTGCATCTTGGCTTGGTATTTTTCATAGCGTTTTTCTACGGCAGTAATCATATAGTTGTACAGTTTTGATTGATTGGTTAATTTTCGAATGTCATATCTTTTACAGATAATGCTAGTAGTACCCATGCAATAATGAAACAAGTTCCTCCAATTGGAGTCATGGGACCTAATATGGGACTTAGATTTTCGATTCCAAGTACACTTCGACTAGCGAGTAGGTACAAGGAACCAGAAAATAGGAAAATGCCTGCGATATAAAAGTAGGCGGCAAATTTCGCGAATTTATTAGAAGTTTTCAAATATACAAAGCCTGCCAAGAAAAGGGCTAGGGCATGGTAAAATTGATAACGGATACCAATCTCATAGATGTTTAATCGTGCTTCGGGTAGGATGTTTTTTAAACCGTGACTTCCGAAGGCTCCTAGTACTACTGCTAGGGCACCAAAGATGCAAGCTATTTGTAGTATTTTTTGAGGCATAGGTGACTTTGGTTAAATGAAGCGCGAAATTAGCGATTTTTTCACTATTTCTTGTTACACTTTATTATATTGGACTCAAATACCTTAGATAGGCTATCATGATTTTACAATCAGGTTAAGAAAAAGTATCTTTCTTACTCCAATTTATGATCATCTTTGCCTATTAATTTGCTAAACCTAAGTTAAACCCTTTATGAAGTTGAAATGGCCACTAGGTCTATTAGCTCTCCTTTTTTTCGTTGGTTTATTCACCTATTACGGTTGGTTTTATAAAGAACGCCTCTTATATAAAGCTATTCCGAATGATGCTGTGTTGATTATGGAGCTATATAATGTAGACTCCCTACAACACGCGCTTCATGATAATGTTATATGGTCGGATTTAGAACAAGTAGATTGGATTTCGAAAGTAGATAAAACCTATAAAGCATTAGACACTGTTTTCTTAAAAGAAAGAAGTGGAATACGTGAAAAGTTGTTGGCTTCTTTACATGTGACGAAATACGATGACTATGAAGTGTTATTGATCTTTGATAAAGAATTGTTGAAAGCTCCATTAGATTTGATGGTACGCCAACTGCAAAATGATCAACCAGAAAGTCAGTTATTACAACGGACTGTTCGAGGAACAACGGTGTATGAAATTGTATATCCTCGTTTAGGTAAACGTATTTCCTTAGCAACAAAGGCATCTAATTTTGTAGCTAGTTTTAGTTCTCACTTAGTAGATGAATCTATTGTTGATTATCGAGAAGGAACGAGTCGATATTGGAATATGACCCGCCAAACATCTGCTACCGCAGATGCCAGAATTTACTTCAATTTTCCGAAGTTCGCACTTCTCAATAGCTTGTTTTTGAAGAAGGAGGGAAATACCTTGTTTCAGTTATTATCCGATCAACTTAAATGGATGCATTCAGAATTGAACTTCCATAACAAGGGGCTTGGTTTTAATGGGAATATTCTTCTAAATAAGCAGCATGAAGTCTATAATTGGGTACTTCGTCAAGAGAGTAGTGGTGAAATGGAGATTCCGCGTATCTTACCTGCTAATACCGCTTTTTTGATGCATTATAATGTAGCGGATTATGGGGCGATGCATCGCCATTTGGGAGCTGAGGTAAACAGTAAATTTGAAGCATATGGCATTGATTGGATGGGAAAGGAATGGGCTTTTGGCTTGGCAGAACCCACTAGTCATGATCCTTTTTTAGAAAGCTTTATCGTGACTAAGGTGAGTGATTTGGAAGGTGCCAAAGAAGCGGTTGCTAAATTGACTACTATTGAAGGACCTGTGCGTCCTTCGAGTCAATACAAAACATTTCAAGTAGAGAATGGTGATGCGAGTATCATTGCGGCTCATTTTTTTGGTAAGCTGGTAGGGGAGGCTTATCACGATGCCTATTATGCTTTTGTAGATGACTTTCTATTGATTGCTTCTACACAGAGGCATTTGACTATGATGCTTAAAAAATATAGTGATCAAAAAACGCTGGATAGATTTGAGGATTTTACTGATTATGTTGCGAATCGAGATAGTTCCTCCAATATGTTGTGCTATACCAATGTGGAATTGATGAAGCAACTCTTTATAGGAAATGCGTCTACTTCTTTTAAACAAAGTCTAAATCTCTATTTTGATTCGTATAAAAAGATTACACCCATAGTTTGCCAATTCAATAAAGAGCATCGACAAGTAGTTGCCGATGGCTTGATTGGGTATGCGAATCCGAAAGAGGTTGCCAAAACATTGTTGTGGTCGAAGCAATTAGGGGATAAAATTATCATGCCTCCACAAGTGGTTGTAAATTATCGAACCAAGGAAAAAGAAATCTTGGTGCAAGATCAAAGCAATAAGTTGTATTTGTTGAGCAAGAATGGGAAGGTGATATGGGAAAAAGATGTGGAGTCACCGATTTTAGGGAAGGTTCATCAAATTGATTATCACAATAATGGAGAATTGCAATTCTTATTTAATACCGCATCAAAGGTTTTTATATTCGATCAAAATGGAGCAGATGCCTATGATTATCCCATTCGTCTTGCTCGTAAAGCAATAGGTGGCTTGAGTGTAACTAAAACAAGTAATCGTCATATCAATTTTGACTATTTTGTACCTTGCGCCAATAAACAATTATACGGCTATCGGCTAAATGGAGTGCCTTTGGATCGTTGGCAACCCAAACGTGGCTTATCGAGTATTACACACCCTATTCTCTATTTTGAACATCAGGGGAAAGAGAATATAGTGATCGTTAATGATAAAGGGAGTGTGTTTTTTTATGACCGAGATGGAAAGCAAAGAGCCAAAGCCTATATCGGACATGAAATTATAGGAACACCCGAAATTGATGAGCATGGAGGCGAACCGAAAGTAGTGCTTTTGGCAAGTAATGGGAAGACTTATTTTGTAAACCGATTTGGAGAAAAAACGAGTAATAAACTAACTCCAAGAAGTGATTATATGCAGTTTTTGAGTGATAATGTACTTGGAGATTCAAAGCAAGAAGAATTAGTATATATTAGTGATAACCAAGTATACATTTGTAATGAACGAGAGCCAATTGCCAAGTACGACTTTCCAGAAGGTGCGATTCCTAAAAAAATATTTCCAGTAGAAAATGTGTTGGATAAAAGTGTAAAACGGATAGGTATCTTTTGTGAAAATACAGAGCAAATATTCTTACTTGGTAAATATGGAAAAATAGATACGGACTTTCCACTGCCAGCAACTACTCCATTTGTGATCACCGATTTACTAGGTGGAAATCAAAATATTTTAGTGGCTGGAGG
>JAHDHP010000195.1 GCA_020631245.1 Bacteroidota bacterium
TGATTGGGTGATTAATTTAAATTCGAGGAGTCAAAAACACAAATAATAAACAACTTATTTTTTTGGGCGTGTCCCCATTTTTGTTTTAAAATGCTCCCGCCAGCGTCCTCGCTGGTGGCATTTTAAAACAAAAATGGGGTCGGGCTATCCGTTTGTAGTTGGCTTGTACCAGCCTGTTCCGCTAATACGCCTAGCAGTGTCTTTCTTCGTCAGCCCTGCTAGTCGTAGCGTCACTAGGCAGCTACTTCGCCAAGCTACCACTACTATCCCTCACGCGAGAAATGTGCGAGGTACTAGGTGCGATGAAGGTTCTTTTAGCCTTCATTATACATCGTGTATTTTGAAATGAATTGTTTTTGCAAAGGTATAACTTGAATTGATGACTGAATGGGCGTTCGTATAGACAAGGCGTTGTCTTGTCAAAAATAGAGACAAGGCAGGCGTGCCTTGCCTCTACTGCTCTGCCTCTTCCACTTCCTCAATCATTTTTTCCAACTCTCTCGTCTTACGAATAAACACATCCGCGTCAATCAAACTTTGTGTATTTACATCGACTCCTGGTTTTGATTTGGCAAACTTCACTAAGTCAGCCATTGACAACATATCACGTAATTTATTGCATATTTTCTTACTTACATTTTCTTTTCGCAGACGCGTAATAATCTCGTCACTTGTCATTTCGAGGGCAGGAATATGGTAGCGATTTTCGATATACTCTCGCACTATATCAGTCAACTCCGAATAATAGCGTTTCACCTGTCCACGCTGCCAAACCCGCTCATTTTCGAGGGACTTTAATTTCTCAAAAGCAATTTCGTGTGGAGGTAATATTATTTCAGGTTCTTTTTCAACTTCTTCCTTCGGATACATCAAACGTTTGATGATGAAGTAGAGGGCAAGTAGTAATAACAATAAGCCGAGTCCCATGAGTACATACATCATTTTCTCTCGGAAAGTCAATGGGATGTCTAAGGGGTCTTTAATGGCACGAATATCCTCTTCAGGGTTAATAGATAGGGAGAAAACAGGCAAAGACATAACTTGAGTCGTTATTTTACCTGCTACTTGGTTCTTTTCCTTATTGGCATAAATAAATTCGAAGGGGGGAATTTCATAAAAGCCAGAATCAAAAGCAGCAATAATTACTTCTTGCTTCAATTTAATGACTTCTCCTTTGGCGAGAGTATCAATACTACCCAATTCAACTACCTCAAACTCACCTACCGTTTCATTGATAGGAGGCCAATCTAAGCGCAAGCTAGATTCAAATTCTGCCTCTAGAACCAAATTGATCCAATCTCCAATCAATACCGTGTCTTCTGCACTTTTATTAATTTGTGCACTTACTTGGGGCGTTTTTTGTGCCCAAGCGTCATTTGCTAGGAATAGTCCAAGGACTAGTAATAGTGTACTTATTGTTTTAGTCATGTGCCACAATTAACAAGGAATCATATTCAAAACGGGTAACAATATAACGTTTAATCCGCATTTCATAATCGGCTAGTCGTTCTTTATCTTTTTTTAACTTTTCATCCCACTTCATATAGAGGTAGGAAATACGTAATGGCTGCATTACACTATCTGCATCTAGGTATTTACTAGGTACAAAAGCTTCTGTCATTACTTTTGTTTCAGGATACATTGCTTCCACTTCTTCTCGAATGGTCCAAAAGCGGTTTTGTTCTGCCCTTATACTATCCAATTCTAGTTGTTTAGCACCTGCTTGTTCTATGCTACTAAATCGCTCTTCGATTTGTTTTTGTACCTCTAAAACAATTTCCTGATTTTGTGTCTTTGCTTCTGTCAGTAGTGCCTCTCTTTCTTCATCTGAAAAAACATCGGATTGGGTAAGATTCAATTCATAGCCTCCAAAACTACAATTGAGTAACATATTCTCAATTTTGGGAAGAGAATCTTCAGGAATAAAGTCCCCTGCAATAAATACTTTTATTTTAGGGATACTATCTTCACTATATATTACGGGACGGCCAATCACTGTCCAATCATTATAAGGATCATTATTTATTTGATCGACCAACGTACGGATATTCTGCTGTGTTTGAAGACTATCAATCCGATTGAGGAGGATCAGAATACTTGGACAGATAAAAATGAGTACAAAGATAGAGATTAAAACGTTATATCGAATACGTTCGGTGGCAGTTACATAAGATTTCATCGGGAAACGCAGCATTCTCACAAAAAGGAAGGTGACAAAGGATATAATTACTGCATTGATAAAAAACAAATAAAGGGCATCGGTCCAAATATCCCAATTGGAGGTGGCAAGTCCAAACCCTACGGTACATAGTGGAGGCATTAAGGCGGTTGCGATGGCTACCCCTGGTAGGGCATTGGTTTTATCTTTATGTGATCCAGCTACAATACCTGCAATTCCTCCGAACAAAGCAACTCCTACATCTAGTAGCGTCGGATTGGTTCGCGCTAGTATTTCAGGGGTGGCATATCCAAAAGGGGTCAAATAAAAATACAAACAACTGGTTCCGATACTAGCAATAGTAGCAATGAAGAAGTTCTGGCAAGATTTCCAAAGTGTTTCTCGGTCATTAATTCCAATAGCAAGGCCAATACCTAAAATAGGGGACATAAGAGGCGATATTAACATCGCCCCGATAATAACAGCAGCAGAATTAAGGTCTAAGCCAATAGAGGCAATCACTGCCGCACATATCAAAATCCATACATTGTACCCCTTGAGTTCAATGTACTTTTTAACCCCTTCAATTGTTCCCTCTTTATCAGTATCTTCTCGAAGGTCAAATAAATTGATGAGATAATCCTGAATACTCTTTAGAAGGTTGAAAAAGTTGGAGCTTATACTATCATTTTTTTTAGTAGCCATAACTAGCTGCTAAAATAACTAATGTAAAGGAGAAAGAAAAAATTAATAGGAAGGATAGTAGGTGAGCTTAGGAACTGACTTAAAATAAGAAAAACACTCTAATAATTAAATAAAAGAGTGTTCTTCAAAAAATGTTTCAAGCGACTAATCGCGAATGATAGACACTTGTAACAAACCCATATATTGAACTGTTAACCCATGTCAAAGATACAATTGAATATCTCTTCATCCAATACCTCCAAAAGGTGATTCTTATACCTACAAGTGAGTAATTAAAATCCAAACCATCCTATAAGCACAAAAAAACACATATCTATTCGCTCAATATCTGGTGTTTTAGAGCAAGTTTTACAAGGCCTACTGTGCTTTTTACATCCAACTTTTTGATAATATTTCGACGATGTGTTTTGACAGTAAACTCACTGATGTACATTTTTTCTGCAATTTCAGGATTCGTAAATTCCTGTGCAATCAGTTTGGTGAGTTCCATTTCTCTTTTAGTAAGTCGTTCAAAGGGGTTATCGGTATCCGTTTTATTTTGTTGCACCATCCCTTTTACAAGAGAGTTATTGACTTCGTTACTAAAATAGGTTTCTCCACGAAATACATTTTGAATCGCCTTTAGCAACTCCTTTTTACCTGTATTTTTAAGGATATAGCCCATTGCACCAGCTTCAATAGATTTCTGAATTTTAATAGAATCATCGTACATACTCAAAATAATAATCGAAATATTCGGATATTCCTTTCGAATAATGCGCGTCAATTCTATCCCATTTATTTCACCCATTTCTATATCTGTGATCACCACATCAGGTTTTAATGAGGGAATATGTTCTAAGGCATCAGGTCCACTAGAACACTTTCCAACAATATGGATATGTTCTTCTTCTTCCAAAAGAGAGGCAATGCCATCGGTAATGATTTCGTGATCATCAACTAATAATAAGCGTATCATACTGCTTGTTTTTTCATAGTAATTATATTGCTAGCATCATCAGATGGAATTTCCATCGTGATACAGGTTCCTCTATTGGGAGCCGTATCTATTTGGTAAGCTCCTTTGAGAAAGCTAACCCTTGAAGCAAGGTTTTTTAATCCAATACCCTCTTTTTGTTGTGCTTCTTCTAGTACAAAACCTTTACCATTATCTTCAAAAATGACCACAAGGTCTTTATCATGTTGAATAAGTTGTACATTTACCTCTGTTGCCTCCGCATATTTAATGGTATTGTGCATACATTCTTGAATAATACGAAAAATATTGACCTTGAGTTTTTCAGATAGATTTTCAGGTAAGTCTTCTACATGCAAGTGTACTCTAAAGTCGTGGAGGCGGTCGATATCTGCTAAATAAACATCAAGTGCGGTACCAAAGTCATAATCAATGATGGATTTGGGCATTAGGTTGTGGGAAATGTTTCGGACATCTCTACAACAATCATCAAGCATGCGCATTGATTCTTGGTAATGTCGGCTTTGTACTTTTGTCAATGAATCGACATCAATGGCGGAAAACTTGATTTTTAAAGAAGAAAGCATAATTCCTAAACCATCGTGTAATTCACTGGCTATTCGCTTACGCTCTTTTTCTTGTGCCTCGATAATGACATTCATTTGGGTAATTTGCTGGCTTTGTTCTAATTCTGTAATTTTCTGCTGCTGAATAATTTTATCTTTTTCTAGCAATTCTATTTCTCGTTCTTTCCGTTCTACTTCATACCCCCATTCGAGTCGCCCAATTTCTTTTGTTTTCTCGGAATTAAACAATTGATCTTTGAACTTGGCATATTGCTCATAATAGTGTAGTGCCTGCTCAAAGTTTCCTTTCGCTTTGTATGTTTTATACAATACATCTGCTGCTTTTTGCAAACTGTTTATGGAGCCTAAGTCTTGAGCAATATCAAATGCAAGTGTTCCATAATCAATAGCTCTTATATACTGTTCTTTTTCTAGGTTGATGAGGGCTACTTCCACAAAAATGGCTACTTCGTGAAAACGATCTCCAATCCGTTGGAATATCTCGGCGGCTTGCATATAATGCTCTAATGCTTTGATCGTTTCATTTTGCCCTTTATAACTCCCTGCAATACCATATAAATTGAGGGCTAATAAATGCTCGTTATCCAGTTTTTGTGCATAGGTAAGGGCTTCTTCTAGTGTTTTTTGGGCCTTTTTATAGTTTTTGCTTTCCAAATAAGTTTCGCCTACATTGACCATTGTTGTTATATACCCATCTTCCAAACCTACCTTTTTGAAAAGCTTCATTGCCTTTCGATAGTATTTGAGGGCTTTATCATGCAGGCCTTGTTCCCCATAAATATTTCCAATATTGCACAAGCCACTGGCGATATAGCCTTCTAAGTTCGACTTTTCGGCAAATCGCAAGGCTTCGAAATAATGTTCTAAGGCTTTGGGATAATTGCCTTGTCTGAAATAAACGTTTCCTATTTTTTCGTGTGAATTGGTTGCTTCTAATTGATTGCCAAAAGAAAGTTCAATTTGCAATACCCGATGATAGTATTCTAGTGTTTTGGCATATTCTGATTTTGCCATATACACATGACCAATCATTTTAAAACAGCGAGAAAGGTTTTTCTTATCATTGAGTTCAATAAATCGCTCAATGGCTAACTCGCAACATTGCAAGGCATGTTCTAAATCGCCTTCCATTAGGTAGATAGCACTTTTATTTCCATAGATTTTCCCTTCTTCCTGTAAATAACCATCTTGCTGGCAATAGGTAAGTGCTTTTTCTAAAAGGGCTAATCCATCTTTGCGCTCTCCACGATAATTTGAAATCATCCGTGCTTTTTGGATAAGCATATTCACTTCTCCTCGTCGGTAATTAGCTGCTTGTGCAATTGCCAATCCTTTTTCACAGGTTTCAATGGCTTGTTCTTTTTCTAAACGACTTTCAAAAAATCGACAAATAAGATCATAAGCTTGTATTGTTCCACGTACATAATGAGTTTTTTCTGCTAATTCAAGGGCTTTATAAGCATACTTTACTACATCGTCTTGTTCATGGGAAAAGCTAAAAAGCTCCGCTATTTTATTTAGTTGATCTACTTTCGCTTTTCCCTTTAAGCGGGGGAGTTCTTCTTTGAGTTCTTCGATAGACGGCATGGTTAGATGATTGGGTGACTGGATGATTGGATGATTGGGTGACTGGATGATTGGGTGACAAGGTAACGCCTATCCAATCATCCCGTCATGCAATCATCCAATCATGGGATCGCGTGAGGGATAGAGGCGGAAGCTTGGCGAAGTAGAAACTTATGTGATGCTTCGACTAGCAGGGCTGACGAAGGAAGACACTGCTAGGCGTATAGCAGCACAAGTTTTCTACGAGCCAACTATTAGCCGAAAGCCCGACCTGAAACAGGGATTGAGGGAATGCGGGATTGAAGTAGAGCCAAGTCATGCCTTGACTGTACGCAATCCCGCAGTTCCTGAAGACCTGTGGAAGGGCACGCCCATAAGATGGTTATTAGTTTGTTAAGTAACGGATAATAAAGCCGAAACTATTCTTTAACTGTTACTAACATTTCCTTTTGAAAGGCTAATACAGCTTTTACTTCTGTTTGTAATTCTGCTAGGTATGCTTTCTTTTGTTGGGGGGTCCAGTCAAAGATTCTTGTCATTTCTTGTATGACGAGATTTTGGAACTGTTGAATTTTGGAGGGTTCGAAATATAAGGCTCCTGTACGACGAATAAAAAAGTCGCATGGGGTCAGGATCATTTCTCGGCGAATTCCATAATATAGTTCTGCTAGTAATAATCTGGCGGAGGGGTCTGTAATATGTGCTTGTTCTTCTAGGGCGATACGAATAACTTTTTCTGTATTTTTTCCATACTTGTACACTAAGTCGTGTATCATTTTCCGATCAAGATCAGTATTTTGATGTATTTCTACTAGATCGTCGATATAATCTGGTAGATCATCGGGGGTGGTAAAATTACCTCCACTAAGGGGGATAATGTCTGTTACAGATTGTTGAATTTTGCGTCCTTCTTCTCGGAATAGTCGCTTAACTACTGCATCTACTGTTCGTTCTGCCATTTTACGGAAACCAGTAAGCTTACCACCTGCAATAGAAATGAGTCCAGAGGAGGAATAAAAAATTTCATCTTTCCGAGATAGCTCGGATGGCGATTTTCCTTCTTCATGGATAAGTGGACGTAATCCTGCCCAACTTGAAATAATATCTTCAGTAGTAATTTGAAGGCTGGGGAACATAAAGTTGACGGCATTTATCAGGTAAGTCACATCTTTAGGTTCTACTTGAGGGCGTTCTAGTTCGTCGGTATAGTTGGTATCTGTTGTTCCAAAGTAAGTGGTATCACCTCTTGGGATGGCAAAAATCATTCGTCCATCTTCTACATCAAAATAAACGGCTTGTTGAATCGGAAATCGTTCGTAGGGAACTACGAGGTGGATGCCTTTTGTCAAATGCAGGCGTTTTTCGTTTATGGAACTATCTTTACGACGGATAGTATCTACCCAGGGGCCACAAGCGTTCACTATTTTTTTGGCAAATACATTAAAGGTTTCTTGAGAGATATGATCTTGTACTTTCACTCCAATCAACTTACCTGATTCTCCATAAATCAGCTCGTTTACTTCGGCATAACTTAATGCGGTGGCTCCAAAAGTACCTGCTGTTTTGAGTACTTCGACCGTGAGGCGTGCATCATCTGTTTGGTATTCATAGTATAATCCGCCTCCTATTACTACTTCTTCTCGAAGTAGGGGTTCCATGTCGAGTGTTTTCTCTTTAGCGTGCATACTTCTTCGCTCATCTCGTTCGACTCCTGTCAACCAATCATACACCAATAAACCTAATGAGGTAGAGCGTTTACCCAATGATCCATTTTCGATAATGGGCAGTAGCATTCGTTTAGGATGGACGAGATGTGGGGCATTGTCATGTAGTAGGGCACGTTCGGTTCCTACTTCTCGTACTAGACCTATTTCTAATTGTTTGAGATAACGTAATCCTCCATGAATTAACTTGGTAGATCGGCTACTGGTCCCCGCTCCAAAATCTTGTTTTTCAAATAAGACAGTATTAAGTCCACGCGAAGCAGCATCAAGTGCGATACCTGCTCCTGTTATACCACCTCCAATGATAATTAGGTCAAATTCCTGCTCTTGTAATTCAGCAATGCATTTGGTTCTTTTTAGTGCATTGAGTTTTTTTCGCTTACTCATAGTATGATTTTCTTGTTATAGTTCAAGGGTTGATACGATATATTGTCAAAAATCAAGCCTCTAAGATAAAGGTGCTAAAAAAGTTATTCAAATTATCCTCAATTGTATGATTTATGTCAGCCTGATTGGCATAATTATTGAAAAATAAGCCTAAAATACAAGTAGTTCTTGTGATTTTTACTCCACACCATGTCTTACCAATCCATTAGCCCGCATTAACTACATTCATCCGAGAGGGCTTGTCTTGATTGTATCAAGAAAGTCTTTAAAAACCACTCTGTATGGGTTTGCTACACTTGCGCGCCATTACCTTTCTATTAGTCAGTTTTTTGTTATTGACTACTTGTAATAAACAAGTAGCTGCTCAAGAGGTTCGTTTTTTTACGGGTACTTGGGAAGAAGCAAAAGAACTTGCTGCTCATTCTAATAAACCAATTTTTGTAAAGACATATGCTGATTGGTGTATGCCATGTAAGCAGATGGAAAAATATACCTTCAAAGATCGTGATTTAGCCAATTTTTACAACAATTATTTTATTA
>JAHDHP010000196.1 GCA_020631245.1 Bacteroidota bacterium
CTCCAAATAATGGTTTCAGAAGTTGGGCGAACAATTAGTTCTTCTTGTAGCTTCGCATCAGGATCAACAATTACTCCTCCTCCCTCTGGATCATTTTTGAGGCGGTAGTGTGTCACTACTGCACATTCTTTTGCAAATCCTTCTACATGAGCCGCTTCTTTACTCAAAAAACTTTTCGGGATGAACAAGGGGAAAGCAGCGTTTACATGTCCAGTTGCCTTGAAACGGGCATCTAGAATTTCTTTCATTTTTTCCCAAATGGCAAAGCCATAGGGTTTGATAACCATGCAGCCTTTTACAGCAGAATGTTCTGCCAATCCTGACTTCCTAACAAGGTCGTCATACTGCTCCCATCTTTTGGTGGTTCCTTTGCTCATGACCGATTATTTAAATTATTAAAAAGGTTAAGTGGGTGAGTATCACCCGAATATTATTGTAAATCTGCGTTTTTTTTGTTACATTAATGATATTCCAACGTATAAATAATGTAGGAACATTTTCCATTTTATCACTATTCATCTAGTCTCTGTAAGCCGACAAGTCCCTTAATTTGTAATTGTTTATCTATAAAAAGGAATGTATCTTTACAAAGAGTCAATCAATGAACTCTTTTTGTATCTAAAACATTCCATTAATAGATAGAAAAAGGCTTGATTTATACAAACAACTCCATCACTAGCATATAAAAGCGCATCGTTTTAAAAAACGCACGCAAATATAGCAAATTAAAGTTTCAACTAAATAAATCTCTTCAAGATGAAAAGAGTAAGTTTTCTCCTCCTTGTTTTCATGGGCTTAATTGCTGCTTTTCCGCAGCTAGTACAAGCTCAGGATGACATTTACTATTCTCCTGGTACTGATACGTATAATTCACCAGACTATACTACTACTGATCGTTATTCAGATGGTAATGGTGATACGTATGTTACCAACAACAACTACTACTACGACAATAATGATGAGTATGTATTCTATGATGACTACGCCTACTCCTCACGTATCCGTCGTTTTTCACGCCCATCGAGTTATGCCTACTACAGCCCTTACTATGTGGATCGCTATTATTATGATTTTGACCCATTTTTTATGGGCAATACAATTTATGTGAATAATTGGCCAAGTTATGAACGTTCTCGTTACCGTTATACGTTTTATGGAGCCAACTATGTGCCTTGGTATTTGAACCGTTCTCCAATTGTCCAAGTGAATATTGGTCGTCCTTGGGGATGGGGTGGTCGTTATAACAACTTTTATGTGAATAATTATTATGGTTTCAATAATGGTTTTTATGGTTATAATGGCTATTACAACAACAATTTCTTTGGAGGTGGTGGTAGATTCAATAATGGCTGTCCAACTGCTTATGTGAATAATTATTATTACAATAACGATAATGATAATCGTGACCGTGATCGTGGCAATAATGAGTATGGACCTCGTGGAGGAAGAGGTAGTGGATATAGTGGAGGAACTACACATGGTATTGTAAGAACTACGGATATTAAATCTAATACAGGTGCTACTTCTAGTTCTAACGGTAGTGGATATGGTGACTCTAGAAATCGTGGAAAAGGAACAGATAATAGCCGTAATAATACACCTACTGTTATCGAGTATCCTACACGTTCATTGCCTACAGCTAGTCAACCAAGTACAGATAGTGGTCGTTCAATTTCTGGAAGAACAGCTACTGATGGTAGAAATACTAATGTGTCTGGTAATAGAGGTTATGATAATACTCGTCCTGCTCCAAATACATCCAAGCCAGCACGCTCTACTACTAATGAGTATAGTAAGCCCAAAAAGAATGTACGTTCTATCTTTGGTGGTAGTTCAAAGCCTTCACGAAATTCTAAGAGTTATGATTCAAAGCCTTCACGAAGTTCTAAGAGTTACAGTTCAAAGCCTTCACGAAGTTCTAGGAGTTATAGTTCAACTCCTTCACGAAGTAGTGGAAGTAGTAAAAGTTACTCTCGACCAAGTCGTTCTTCAAGCTCAAAATCGTCAGGTAGTGGGAGTAACAGAAGCCGATCTTCTAGTTCTTCTAATAGAGGTGGAAGATAATTAATAACTAATTTAGATTGATTTAACTGTTGGATTTTTGTGTAATCCATACTTTTATAAAGACTTCTTTTTCAGTATACTATTATAGTAACTGAATTAGGAGTCTTTGTTATTTTTACTCAAAAAGATATAATAATGAAAAAAAATCTTAGCACCTTATTTTTATTGTTACTAACAAGTGGCTTTCTGCAGGCACAATCATTGGTTGATGATGCACTTCGTTATTCACATACCTCTTTTGGAGGCACAGCCAGAGGATTGGGTTTATCTGGAGCAGTAGCTGGTTTGGGAGCAGATGTCATGTCGATGAATGTTAATCCTGCTGGGCTGGGCTTTTATCGTAAGTCAGAATTTAGTCTGACTCCCAATTTTCATTTTGCTGGCAGTTCGTCTACTTATTATAATAATACAGTAGATGAGAGTAATTCTTACTTCAATGTAAATAGTTTTGGGGTTGTTTTTTGTAACCGACGTATCGGGAAAGGTACAAAGTTAAAGGCCTTGAATTATGGCTTTGGATACAATCGATTGTTACATTTTAATGGGCAACGTGAGTTTAGAGGCTATAATGACCGACATTCACTGACCGAATATTATGCAGATCAAGCACAAGGGTTTATACCAGAGGAGTTGGGTGATGTAGATGCTTTTGGGGTTGGCTTGGCATGGGATGGGTACTTATTTGATGAAGATGCTTATACCCCTGGTTTTTATAATCCTATTGTACAAAATGGAGGAGTAGAACAATCGCAATTTACACGTACTCGAAACGCTTTTGATGAATATGCTTTTTCTGTAGCAGGGAATTATAATGATCTTTTATACTTTGGACTAACACTGGGAGTACCTAGTGCGCGATACAATTCATTAGATGCTTATCAGGAAGAAGATATCAATGACATACATGGTGATTTTGAACGATTCTCATTACGAGAAAGCTTAGAACAATTAGGATCAGGAATCAATGCTAAATTGGGGGTGACGGCACGAGTCGCTAAAAATATTCGAGCAGGTGCTTCTGTTCATCTTCCTTATAGATTAAGCTTTCAAGAAAACTACTCTACTCTTTTACAAACCACTTTTACAGGGCAGAATGAAATTGTGGTAGGATCTCCTAATGGTAATTTTGAATATGATATTAAAATGCCACTACGTGCAGTAGGTGGTGTGGCGGTCTTCTTTGGAAAAAAAGGCTTTTTATCGGCTGATTATGAGTTTGTCAACCATAGAGGTATCGCTTTTTCTTTTGATGAAGGAAATGCAGATGATGTTGCCTATGCAGAAGAACTAAATTTTACCATAGATGATGTTTACAAACCAGTTTCTAATGTACGAGTAGGGGGTGAGTTTGCCTTAAAAGATTGGCGATTTAGAGCAGGGTATGCTTTGTATAGTAGTCCTTATGAACTCAATAAGAAGCTCCATCGCCAAAGTGCGAGTGCTGGTGTAGGCTTTCGTAAAAAAGGCTTTTTTATGGATTTAGCCTATGTGACGACCTTCTACAAAGGCTTTTACCAACCTTATACCTTTAATACAATTGCTGTAGAAAGCGTGGAGACAAATTACCGACAAGGCGATCTAGCACTTACCTTTGGTGTCCGATTTTAAACTATGAATGGTATATTCTATAGTATTTGCGTAATTTTAGCGTTATTAAAAATAACAAATCAACCCAACCTCTACTTTGAGAGGCTGTCTTGATTTTATCATCAGGCTTGCAAAAGTATCTTTTTCGCCCTAATTATGTCTTTTTTTCGCCCCATAGCTCTGCTATGTACCTCAAAAAAGCCTGCATTGGGACTAAAAATCTAGCTTTTTCAGCTCCAATTCTAAAATCAAGACAGCCTCTAACGCTAAAAAATACACATGTGTTATAGAATTACACTGATCCTATTGATATTGATTGGTATAAGTACTCAGCGCAGTATGGCTAATCACGCGATGGCAGTTGACTTGAGCTATTCTTGTATCAATGATACAAGTTATCAAGTTCAACTGGCTTTCTATTTTGATTGTGGAAGCTCCATCATTACTTCGCCACCACAAAGCCCTACCATCAATATCCAAACGACTGTTTGTAGCGACTTTATGCAGATAGAGTTAGAACGGGTTTCGCCTGGCTTTGGGGAAGAGGTATCTCAATTATGTGAAGACTACCTCATGAATGGACTAAGTAATTGTGATTCGGGAGAAGAGCCTGGAGTGAAGCGATACGTATACACTGGAGTAGCTGTTCTCAAAGAAAAGTGTAGTGATTGGACGTTTAGTTATCAACTAGAAGAAAATGAGTTTAGGAGTGATAATATTACCAACCTTGCAGCCTCTGAAATCGAAAAAATATATGTAGAAGCCACGCTCAATAATGAAATAACATGTAATAATAGCCCTTCTTTTACTACCCAACCTGTTGCTTATTTTTGTAGTCAAGGATCAGTACTCAATCAAGGAGTGATAGAAGCTGATGGTGATAGCTTAGTATATTCTCTTGTGACTCCTTTATCTGGAGGGGGAGTTGAGGTGGACTATGAAGATGGCTTTTCTGCCACCTCTCCTCTAGATGCGAATGTCTTTTATTTTGATGAGCAAACAGGGCAAATCGAATTTCAACCCAACCAATCACAAATATCTGTCGTAGGTCTTTTAGTAGAAGAATACCGAAACGGTGTATTAATAGGATCTGTACGACGGGATATGCAGTTAGTAGTACTAGACTGTACCAATAAGTTTTTAAATGTTCGGATGACTGCTTCTAGTGTAGACGGAGATCAACTTGATCCACAAAACAATTATAACTTGTGTGTTGGAGAAGAGATCAGTTTTACTTTGGAAATTACTGATGCGAATGTCGATGATGTAGTAACAATCATCAGCAATGCAAGTGACATATCAGGCGCAGATTTTACTATCAATAGAATAGCTGATAATACTTTAGAGGTTACTTTTATGTGGACTCCTTCCACAGATCAAGCAGGTTGGCATGTATTAGAAGCAAAGGTCAGTGATAATGCTTGTGCTATTTCTTCTATCCTCAATTATACCTTCCAATTTTTTGTGACAGGTGATCCGAATGTTGGCCCTGACCGCGCTTTTTGTGAAGGAGGAAATGAGATTATCATGGAAGCGACAGGTGGCAATACCTTTGATTGGAGTCCTACTGCTGGAATAGAGTTTATAGAGCAAGACGGTTCGCTAGTCCGTATTTTGGCAGAAGGAACTTATACTGTAACCAATGAATGTGGATTTCAAGATGAAGTAGTGATTACTAATACAACTGCTTTTGATTTAGAGGTTCCGAGTACTGTTGAATATTGTCGAGGAGAATCCTTTCAAGTAGAAGCGATAACTTCACCCGCTGGAAATTATCAATATTTCTGGGAGCCAAGTACAGGGGTGAGCGACCCAACTATAGCCAATCCGACCATTACAAGCACAGGCACCAACACCTATCAAGTAACAGCTATTTCGGAAACCACAGGATGTAGTATTACCCGATCTGTAATGGTTAGTGAATCGGAAGAGCAATCAGGACTAGCGATGATTTCGCCCAATGTACCCGAAATTACCCTATGCAAGGGAGCTAGTTTCGAATTAGAATCTACCTTTGAAATTCAAAATAGCCTCGCCTGTGGCTACAGTAGTAATGATTGCCTAAATCCTGAAACATTTACGATTGGAGCTAGAATCGATTCTTCTGCCTCCGAAGGTCCGTTTAATTTGACCAAGCCTTTTGCCCGAATGCAAATAATCTTTCAAGCCAATGAATTACGAGATATAGGCATGAGTGCAGGAGCTATCGAATCTATTGCGCTAACAACTACTCGCAAATGGACAGAATCTCCTATTGATGAATTTGTCGTTAATATAGGTTGTGTAAGTAATAGTTCGCTAAGTCGATTTGAAGGAGGCTTACAAACTGTTTTAGAAACAAGTAACTATTCCACACAATTAGGAGTAAACACACTGACTTTTGATCGAGCCTATGATTGGGATGGTGTCTCAAATCTTATTATTGAGTTTTGTGTGACGATGGAAACCGAAGAGTTTTTAGACGAAGTAGCCGTCACCCCTACCAATTTTAATAGTGTTTACTTTGCCAAATCAAGTAATACCTCCAATGCTTCTGGATGTACAATTGGTACAGGAAGTACCGCTGTTATGCGTCCTGATGTACAGTTTTCTTATTGTCGTCCTGATGTACTCACTATTCCCGAAGCCACTTGGTCGCCCGCAGAAGGACTTTCAACCACAACAGGCGAACAAGTCATCGCCAGTCCCACCGAAACAACTACTTATATGGTAACTTATGGTGATGGCTGTACGACTCCTGCTAGTATTACGCTCCGTATCATCGACTACGATGTAAGGGCTGAACCAGATACCAGTATGTGTGAAGCAGGAGTCGTACAACTGCGCGTTTCAGGTGATTATCCCGCTGATGCCACTTTTTTGTGGGAGCCAGCAACAGGATTGTCTGATCCTACGATTGCCAACCCAATAGCAACCGTAAGTGAAGATATTAGCTATATCGTATCAGTAATGACCGCTGATGCTAATTGTCTCGACCAATTAAAAGACACTGTAGATATTAATATTGGAGGATTGGGAACAGCGACAGTAACACCTGACACCCTTTTATGTGGTATTGTGGCAGGTGTGTCCATCCAAGCGGGTGGGGGAGATACTTATCAATGGTCGCCTAGTGCTTCATTAAGTTGTGATGACTGCCCCAATCCATTGGCAAGCCCCAATGAAACAACTACTTATTCGGTGACGGTATCTCAAGGCAATTGCAACGAAGTGCTAATGACTACCTTACATGTCGGACTCATTCCTAGTATAAGTGTACCTGAAACAATTACTGCCGAAGCAGGAGATGAAATAAGCCTAACCGCAACAGGTAATTTTGAAATGCTAGAGTGGACAGATGAAGCAGGAAATCTATTGAGTGGAACTACTCCAATGATTACAGCCAGCGAAACCACTACCTATACTGCTACTGCGATTAATGCAGGTGGTTGTACAAGCTCGGCAATGTTAACAATAGTGGTAGATAATAATGTATGTGGAGATTTAGTCATTCCTACCGCATTTTCTCCTAATAATGATGGACTGAATGATTATTTCCTCCCACATGATGACGGACAACATCGTCTAACGAGCTTCCAAGTATATAACCGCTGGGGCGAACTCGTATACGATTGGGAAACAGATGGTACAAATGGATGGGATGGAACGATGAAAGGAGAAATACAGCCTTTTGGTACTTATGTTTACTTTGGTAAAGTAATTTGTGAGGAGGAGGAGTCTTTATTGAAAGGTCGAATTGTACTAATGCGTTAAGCAACGTTAAGAAGGCACTTTTTTAATTTGCCTTACCTTGATTATTTATTTTTCAATTTATATTTTTGTGTCCTGTATATTATAAAATTTATTTATGAACATCAGCGTACAAAACTTAACCAAAGAATACGGCCCTCAAAAAGCAGTTGATGGTATCTCTTTTCAGGTAAAGAGTGGGGAAGTATTGGGTTTTTTGGGACCGAATGGAGCAGGGAAAACAACCACCATGAAAATCATTACCTGTTATATGGCTCCTTCCAATGGAGATGTAACGATAGGTAATTATTCGATTAGTACCGATCAACACAAAATAAAACAACACATTGGCTACCTTCCTGAAAACAATCCCTTGTACTTAGACATGCCCATTATGGAATACCTCCAGTTTTCGGCGGCTATTCAGGGAGTGGTGAAAAGCAAAATTAGTGATCGAGTAAAAGAGATGGTACGCGTTTGTGGATTGGATAAAGAAAAACATAAAATGATTCGCGAATTGTCGAAGGGATATCGCCAGCGTGTTGGTTTGGCCCAAGCGATGATTCACGATCCTGCTATTTTGGTACTTGACGAGCCTACTACGGGTTTAGACCCCAACCAAATTGTAGAAATACGAGAATTAATTCGCCAGTTGGGAAGAGAGAAGACCGTATTGTTGAGTACGCATATTCTTCCAGAAGTGGAGGCTACTTGTGATCGCATCCTCATCATCAACGATGGGCAGATTGTAGCAGATGGCGCGCCAGAAGAGCTTCGTAAACAAACAAGCGGTTCCGAAATTAGTCGAGTACGAATTGTGGATGGTGATAATGACGTCATTTACAATGCCCTCAAAGAACTCGATACGATTGAATTGGTCGATTTACTAGAAGCTACTACCTCGCATTTTCAAGTGGAAAGCAAGGCGGGTATGCAATCTCGTCGAGCCATTTTCGATTTGTGTGTCCAGAATAATTGGGTGATGATGGAGATGGTGCCGATTGAGCGGAATTTGGAAGACGTGTTTAGGAATGTAACGTTGGGATGATGGAGGGACTGAGGGATTGAGTTTAGTGCAACACTTATCCAATCATGCAGTCATCCTGTCATCCAATCATTGTCTCGCGTGAGGGATAGTAGCGGTAGCTTGCTAAAATAGCTGCTTTTGTGAGGCAAG
>JAHDHP010000197.1 GCA_020631245.1 Bacteroidota bacterium
TTTTTTTCAGGATCATTATTATTCTTTTTCATTGTTGTCTTTATAAGAAAGACTTATGAGAAGGCTTTTTTTCCCGCAAAAGATAAAGTTTTTTTGTTGGGCGTGCCCCCATTTTTGCCAATCGAAACCTGTCAGGTTCGAGAAGTTTCGTCATTCAACAAGTTGAGTATTTACCAAAAACCTAACAGGTTGATTGGCAAAAATGGGGTCGGGCTATTCGTTTGTAGTTGTCTCATAGCTGCCAGTTCAGCATAATACTAGCAGTGTCTTCCGCTGTCAGCCCTGCTAGTATTTGCTTCACAAAGGCATCTATTTCGGCAAGCTACCACTGCTATCCCTCACGCTAGACCATGACTGAATGAGCGAATGACTGAATGGTAGTGGAGTACTTTGTGAAAAACATTGTAAAAATGCTTCGAGAATAGTATATTAGATGTATAACGTATTGGTTTTTAAAAACTTACGTTCGTTAGTTTCTGCTAGGATATATAAAATAGGATGAACATGAAGAAGAAACCAGGTTTTTTAGAACATCAACGGCAAACCCCTGCCACCCGCCAACCCGAAGAACGCCTACAAGATTATAAAGAGATTTACCAAGATTTTGGAGAAAAAGAAACACAAACACAAGCTCACCGTTGTATGGATTGTGGAGTGCCTTTTTGCCACAATGGATGCCCTTTAGGGAACATCATCCCTGAATTTAACGAAGCTGTCCATGCTGGAAATTGGCAAATGGCTTATCGCATATTGAGTAGTACGAATAACTTTCCAGAATTTACAGGTCGTATTTGTCCTGCCCCTTGTGAGGCTGCTTGTGTATTGGGTATCAACCAAGATCCTGTAACGATTGAATTGATTGAAAAGCAGATTATTGAACATGCTTTTGAACAAGGTTGGGTAGTGCCAGATATACCCAAAAAGCGTAGCTCTAAAAAAGTGGCAATTGTTGGGTCTGGCCCAGCGGGTTTAGCTGCTGCGGCTCAATTAAATAAGGTAGGACATCGGGTGGAGGTGTACGAGCGGGATGATCGAATTGGGGGCTTGATTCGTTATGGTATTCCCGATTTTAAATTGGAAAAGCATATTATTGATCGACGAATAAAGCTAATGGAGGATGCAGGTATTGTATTTAATACTAATACCAATGTAGGGGTAAATATTTCGGTACAACAATTGTTGGATAATAACGATGCACTGGTTTTGTGTGGAGGTTCTACAGTTCCTAGAGATTTACCTGTAGAAGGACGAAATTTAAAGGGGATTCACTTTGCTATGGATTTCTTGAAGTTAACCAATCAGTGGGTGGCAGGAGATCAAGTAGACCTAATTACTGCTGAAGGAAAACAGGTAGTGGTGATTGGTGGAGGCGATACAGGTGCTGATTGTGTAGGTACTTCCAATAGGCATGGTGCTATAAGTGTTACCCAATTGGAATTGCTGGCTAAACCTCCTGAAGTACGTGATCCTTCGACTCCTTGGCCACTTTGGCCCATGCAATTACGCACTTCTTCCTCACATGAAGAGGGATGTGATAGACAATGGGCAGTGATGACCAAAGCCTTTATTGGAGATGAAGAAGGCAACGTAAAAGCTGTACGAATTGTGGAGGTCGAATGGCAGAAAAATGCGGAGAATAATCGCCCTATTTTGGTAGAACGTCCTCATTCAGCGCGTGATCTTCCTTGTGATTTGGTCTTGTTGGCGATTGGTTTTGTGCATCCACAACATGAAGGAATGATAGAGCAACTACAAGTACCTTTGACTAATCGAGGGAATGTAGCTGCGACAAATTTTCAGACGAATCATGAAAAAGTATTTGTAGCTGGTGATATGCATCGCGGACAGTCATTGGTGGTATGGGCTATTTCGGAAGGTCGAGAAGCTGCTCGTACAGTAGATGCTTATTTGAGAGGTGGTACTTCTTTATTGGAAGGGAAGGATACTTCTTCGTGGGAAGTGTAATTATCCATTACTTATTATAATAATCAAAAACTCCTTATTTAACATGAGAAAAATTACCCTATTACTCTTAACCCTTAGTCTGTTTACTTTTGCTTGTCAACAAGGACAAAGTGATGGCGAAATAGCTACCGATGAGAATAAGACATCTATTGCGTCGAATACCGCAGCTTCTGGAGAAACCACAGGTGCTAATAATGCTACGACTGTAAAAGCGGTAAATACAAGTGCAAGTTCTTCCGTAGAAGAAGCAACTACAGACTCTGTCAAAGCGAATGAACAAAAGGGAGAGGAAATACGAAAAAACATTGCGAATGGCAAGGCGGCAGGACTAGAGCGTAAACCTATGATTGATGCTGATTCGGCTGCTAGGTTGAGGGATGTTATTAAAAAGGCACGAGAGGAGGCTAAAAGCAAAAATCCGAATGTGCAAAGTGTTGCTAAGTCAAAACGACCTTATTCGGAAAAGACGATAACGGCTCACACGAAACTATTGAGTGTGTGGAATTGTAAGTGTAAACAGTTGGAGAGTAGTGGTAAAACGGATGAAGCGACCAAGTGTCGCAACAATCATGAGGATAAATTTAAGGCTTTTGAGTCGGAATATGGGGAAGCAAACTTGAAAGATAAGTTTACAGAAAGATATAAGAAGGCAGTGGATCAGAAGTGCCCTTAGACAATGAGTGATTGAGTGAATGAAGTGTAACGCTAACTCAACAACACAATCCCACAACAACACAACAACTTTATCGCGTGAGGGATAGTAGTGGTAGCTTGACGAAATAGCTGCTTTTGTGGAGCAAGGACTAGCGGGGCTGACAGCGGAAGACACCGCTAGGACTATGCGGAACTAGCAGCTATGAGGCAACTACAAACGGATAGCCCGACCTTTTTGCAAATCAACTTGGCAGGTTTTGAATAAGAGCCAAACAAGGAAGACAAGGAACCACTTTAAACCTGATAAGTTTCGATTTGCAAAAAGGGCACGCCCAGAAAATGAGGAATTGAAGGATTGAGTTAGAAAATAGTGCTTTATTGAAACATGTCAGATTTGAGGCAGTGTCTAGTTTTCATGATGGCCCTTTCTCAAAATCTGCCATGTTGGATTGCTTAATTCCATGACATTGGGGGCACGCCCAAATTATTCTTCAACTTTCAATTTTTGTAAAAGCCATTCTTTTTGAGTAACAGCTCCAATATTATTTAGCTCCTCTAATAAATCTTTTTTCTTTTTTTGTAAGGCAGTTTTGTCTCGCAAGTGGGCATTATTTTGCCAAGCTTTGGACATTTTATTAGCCATAAGAATAAAATTTTGATAGGCTTTTTTGGGAGCTGGAGGAATTTGTTCATTTCTACGAATATAAATGGAGATTGCATTGATCACTGCTTCCATTAATTCGAATTCTTCGAGTTCGAAATAAGCTTTTACTAGTAAGAATTTGCAAGATACGTATTGGGTTGGAACTCCTTGTATTTCAAAGTCTTTCAACAGAAAAACGGCGTCCCAATAATCTTTTTTGTGATAGGCTAGAAGTGCTGAAACATAGCTTACTAAGCTTTTTTGTTCTTTAGGAGGGATTTTATCTTTGTATTCTTTAATAAACTGCTCGACCCATTTAATTTTGCCTAAACGAAGGGCGATAGCGGGAATATTAGAAAAATGTCCAGCAGGTGTTAAATAGCCTTTTTCTAGCAGTAAATCTTGTTGGAGCATTCGCTCATAATGTTGAAATAATTCTTCCCAATATTTTTGTTCACCTGTCCTCGTTTTGCGCGCACAATAGTTAATGACTGCCACGTAGATGGCACGAGCATCTTCTATAGGAATAGTTGTTCCTTTTTCTTCCAGAAGTTTTTTTAGATCCGAATAATTTGCCTCTTTTTGGGAATTCTCACTTGTCATAAATAACAATAATTTATGCCAAAAAGAGATGAGTGGGATGTCTGAGTAAGGTTCTGTTTGGAGGTGTTCGAGTAAAGAATCAAGTAAAGGCATTTGAAATCTACCTGTAACCATTCGCTGGCGATTATGCATGACACAATAATATTTCAGTTTATGAGCAATATAATATTGATCCAACTGATTAATCATAGGTAAAAGCTTAGTCTGTTTTAAACGACTTCTTTGAGCTATTTGCCAGGTGTAATCTAATTCTAGTAGGCGAAATTGATGGTGGTATTGTGGAGCATCCTTTCGTTTTTTTTGGGCTTGACGTTCTAAAATATGCTCTAGTTTTTTATCAAATAATTCATTCATGTTTTGTTTAATAATCGTTTCCCAAAATGCTTCTTCTTGATAGTTAGTGTCTGTATCAAAATGTTGTTGAGTTAGAAAACTCTCAAATAATCGGGTCAGCTCAGTGAGTAAGTTTTTTACTGCTTGTTCTCGAAATGCTTTATTACCAAAAACCTTTTTGTAGACACGTTCTATTTTTAGCGCAGGTGAATTGTATTCGGGATGGTATTTCTTGAGTACTTCCATCAAGGTAAGGGCGCGCTTATTACTATTGAAGTAAGGAGAGGCGACATACTTCATAAATTGATTGAGGGTAGGAGTATCTATGGCTTGTAATAAGGAAATGAATTTTCGGTTGTGCATTCGTTTTTTTTTAGTACGATTTTAGGGCAATTGAAACTTATTTGTTGTGTTATAATTTGCTGATTGGTAGTGTGTTATGTTTTTTTGGGTTTTTGTTGTTTACAAAAGAAGCATTTTTTTTTTAGTATTTATAGTTAAAACTGTATTTGTGTCTACATATTGTCTACTTTATCTTTACAATCGATAATTAACGCTAAGGTTTTTCAGAATCGCTGAATTCCACAACCTACAAATATGAGTTGGCTAGTTTCTTTTAATTGGCAAATTATTATTTGAAGGTTGTGGATTTTTATTTTATACTATATATTGTAAATTGCCGTTGGCTAGTTATTATCCGTCAGCTAAAGCAGACGGCAATAGTAAGTTTTATTTTCTTTAGGAAAAACGACGCTTTATCCTTATATTTGTTTATTAACGACCATTATATTTATTCCTTTATTGTTATATGTTAGCTAATAAATCATTTTGCTGGCTCCTTTTGGTGTTTCTATGTTTGAGTGCAAGTAATGTCCAAGCTCAAGTATCAGAAACAGATTCATTAGCTTTAGTACAGTTATATGAACATACAAGTGGTGCTACTTGGGAACGTCAAGACTCGTGGTTAACGGATAAGATAGAGCATTGGTACGGCATCAGTTTATCTGATGATGGAACCCGAGTTGAAGAGATAACCCTTAAGAATAACAATCTACTTGGGTCGCTTTCTGACCTCAATAGCTTAGATGCTTTAAGTCATCTTGATCTTTCTGGAAATCAATTGACTGGAACTATTCCGAATATTGATTCACTTACTTTATTAAATCAAATTGATCTTTCCGATAATGCCCTTACAGGTTCCATCCCTACTATAAAACAATCCATAAATCTACAATACTTGTTTTTGTCAGGTAACCAATTATCAGGTGAACTTCCTGATATTAGTTCACTCAGCCAATTACAATATATAGATGTAAGCGATAATCAGTTATCAGGTAGTTTACCTGCCTTTCATCCATCAGTTAGTTTATTTGTTGCCTTTTTTGAAGGAAATAATTTTGAGAGTCCATTACCTGACTGGAGCAATTTGACTGCTTTTGGAACAGCAGTGATGTCTATTCATGAAAACCGACTAGGTTTCGGAGGTTTAGCAACAACCATTGATTCCTTAGAAGCTCATGGATTTCTTGTTTTTTATGATCCACAGCAATGTTTAGCTATTCACGATAACAATGATACCTTATCGGTAGATGCAGGAGGCAATATAGCCAACAATCGCTACCAATGGTATAAAGATAGTATCTTGGTACGTGATACAGTTGGACTTCATACCATCGTTGCTCGAGCCAAAGGATTATATACTTGTAAAGTGACTAATTCGACAATGCCTGGCTATGCTATGTGTAGTGTCGTTAAAAATGTAGATTGTTTGTCGGATGAGGATTGTGTAATGCCTGGAGATGCCGATGGAGATGGTTTAGCCAATCACCTCGACTTGTTGAGTATCGGACTTGCTTATGATACCGAAGGGCCTGCACGATTAGACCAAAATACGGATTGGGAGAGCAAGTATAGTGATGATTGGGGATGGACGTTCGCCAATGGACGAGATTATAAACATGCCAATACGAATGGAGATACGATTATTGATATTTATGATCGTTCTGTGATTTATCAAAATTACTTACCATTAGATGAGCCGTTATTAGAAAACGATAGTGTAGAAAATTCAAATAATGTCCCCCTTTATTTTGAAATTCAGGACACTATTTATAATGGAGAAGAACAGGCTTTCCGAGTTTATTTAGGAACAGACACGATTCCAGTAGAAGATATTTATGGAATTGGTTTCACCATGGAAGCAGAGCTGCCAGGATATACAGTAAATGTACTAGAATCAGAAATAGAATATAATATCTTTTGGTTAGGAGCAGTAGATGGGCGTAATATGATTACGCTGGATACTTGTTTTAAATCAGAAGCTCGTTGGGATATTGCGATGACACGAATTGATCAAGATACTCAAAATGGTAGTGGTCTATTATTGTCTGCATTATGTGTAATGGAGTTAGAAATGATTGAAGCGAAAGATGCTGAAAATATAGATGAAGTGACCATGCAGTTCCGCCATGTTCGTTTAATTACCAATCAAGGAACGGAAATACCAGTCAATCCAATAAGTGCGAATGTTCCTTTCCAATTGGAACGTCGTAGTAATCCACCTATTCGTCCACTAGGCTTGAAAGTATATCCAAACCCAACCAGCGAATTGCTCTTTACGGAGTTTCCTACTACTATAGGACAACAGACAAATAATGCTCCGTGGGTAGTACGATTGTACGATATGACAGGGCGTGTTGTTTTGGAAGAACGTCATCCTGCTGATCGCCGCCTAGAGTTGATAAATGTTGCTCCTTTAGACGGAGGACAATATTTGTTAGAGGTGAATAATGGGGTAGAGCGGTATGTAGAGCGAGTTATGGTAGTGAAGTAGGTCTGAAATATTTAATATAAGATATAAAAAAGAGTCCCAAGAGATAATCTATCTCTTGGGACTCTTTTTTATTTGCCTAGCTCTTCACGTAAGGAATGATGATAAAATAAGTTTACAATTTTTGCAACAGTTATACGTGCGGGTTCTTTATTTTTTATCTATAACAATCTCAATATTTTCTCTTATTTTTGTAACTATTCAAACACCATCAAATTCAAATAATCATGAAAAAGTACACGTATATTCTATCAATATTATTGATTATAGGTTTTTTAGCTGCCTGTGCGGGGAGTGAAAGTGGAGATACCAAAACAGACACGTCTACTACAAAAGAGGACACAACGTCTGTTGAGGTAACCAATGAAGCAAAAACAGATGAGGTGACTAATAAGGCTACCGATGAAGACGCTGATGCAGATAGTGCCAGTGAAGATGTTGCTGCGGAGGAAGCAGGGGATAGTGATAGTGAAACAACTGAAGAAACAGCTTCGGATGATACGGCTACTGAAACAAAGGAAGAGAAAACAGCTATTAAAGCTCCTGTACCAATTGCACCTAGCTCTACGTTGAAAAAACCAGTAGCACCAAGTGGCTTACGTTTACAACCAAGAAGTGGAGGATTAGGAGGAGGAATTCGTTCGGCTAACCCTAAATCATTGGCAGGGCAAAAAAATGCCATTTCTGGAACTAAGCGAAGTTTGAAACAGCCACAGGCATTGCCTTTGGGTGGTGGGAAGAGTGGAGGAGAGAAGTAGATCATTCTGTCATTCAATTAAGCAATCCAACATGGCAGATTTTGAATAAGAAGCCCAATGAAACCGACTGTATGCCTTAAATCTGACATGTTTCAATAATGCACTGTTTTCTTATAACTCAACAACACAATCCCTCAATCACTCATTTGTTGGGCGTGCCCCCATTTACAAATCGAAACTTATCAGGTTCAAAGTAGTTCCTTGAAATAATTGCTTGGTTTCTACTCAAAACCTGCCAAGTTGATTTGTAAATGGGGTCGGGCTATCCGTTTGTAGTTGCCTTGCAGAAAAGGTGTTCCACTATGTCACCTAGCAGTGTCTTCCTCCGTCAGCCCTGCTAGGTGAAGTGTCACTACCTTTCTGTCTATGGCAAGCTACCACTTCTATCCCTCACGCGAGAAACGATTGAACGATTTACGATGCGACGTCCGACGGAGCTACTGCCAGCGTCTTCGCTAGTGATTTTCACGACAAATTTCAGCGGTTAGGCTGAAGAGCATTTCAATAAAATTATACATTTTACATTATCGAATGTGCCCTTTTTACAAAGGTATAACGCGAAAGACGATTGAACGATTTACGTGCGACGTAAGTACTTTTACCCTTCATTATGCATCGGAAACTTTGTAATGAGGTATAATACGAAAGACGATTGAACGATTTACATCTACCGTTCAACCGTTCAACCGTCCACCGTTCAACCGCCAATTATTTTTACATCAAATTATAACCATCAAATAAACATAAACGAATGAAAAAG
>JAHDHP010000198.1 GCA_020631245.1 Bacteroidota bacterium
GTTTAATCGTTCAATCGTTTATCGTCGGACGTTTAATCGTTCAATCGTTTATCGTCGGACGTTTAATCGTTCAATCGTTTATCGTTTTTCACTTTCAATGCTTGTTCCACATCTGCTTTGGTTCCTTGTCCATTTTGTTTATTGGAGGGATATGGGTTACTGCTCCCTTGGTTTTTTGCTTGGTTGAGGGCTAGTCGTTTACTTTCTCGGTTTCGTTGCGCCATACTCATAAAGAAGCCAACTACCATGACTAAACAACCTAACCAAAGTACATTGATATAGGGGAAAATCATGGCTTTCATAATGATAAAGTCAGAGCGTTCTTTGTCTTCTACACCGATTTTTATTTTTCCTGTTTCGGGAAATATTTTAAGGAAGTTGAAGGTCAAACCGAGGTCTTCTACTCCTGCATCAATAGATTCTTCTTTGTTGTGTCGGATATAGTATACGGGTTCGGCAGCATAGATTTTGCCACTCATCGTCCGTACTTCTAACATCGCTCCTGCTGCAATATCACCTGGCATATTGAGGTATTGCGGATTGATAGGTGCAGGGTTGATTTTTTTGAGAGAAATGAATTTCCCTCCTACTAGTGCAGTATCTCCTACTCCTAATTCAATCTCTTTATATTCCTCTTTTTGTTTGCTTTTGTCGGGTATGGAGGTGATATAAATAAAAACATCTTTATTCCAATAATGGCGCGCATCGGGATTGGGTAGGAGGTTGTTTTGTGGATCGAGTTGAGTGTTTGGACGAAGCGTAAAACTTTCTTCTGCGGGTTCTAGTTCTCTTTGTTTTTTCTCAAACTTTACTTTGTGTACTGTTAGTGGTTCTTCGAGGGTATCGCCTTCGTAGGTGATGAAATAGTCATGCATTCGGATAGGCGTATTCTCATAAAGTAAGACATTTTCTCCACTACTTTGAGCGTCAAATCCTTCTCCATAATGAATGCCTAATCTATTGAGAGAAATTACTTCTTTCTTACCCAAAGATAGCATGGTAGCTAACAAAATAAGTCCGAAACCAATATGTGCAACTGAACCACCTGCTACTTTTATTTTTCCTTTTAGTACTGCTACAATGTAATTCATATTGGCAATGATTACAAAACAGGAAAAGAAAAGGAATAAGACATAAGCTAATTCATAAATCTCCATTCCATAAACGATAGCTACTGTTGCCGCTAGTGACAGTACCGTTGCAATGATTAACTTTTGGAAAAACTTTTTGACATTGCTGTCTTTGTATCGTAAGTACTGAATCGTAGCACTTAACAATGATATAACAATGGCAAACCAAATGGTATATTGATTATAATGTTCAATTGGATCTTCAATTGTGCGCTCTGTCCCGACAATGCTATTGATAACTGGCCAAGAGGTATCAATAGCGATGAGAACAGCGAGAAGTGTCATAATTAACGCTCCTACAAACATCCAAAATTCGCGGGAATAGGCACTTTCTTCCTTTTTGGGATTGGGCATCGAGGACCAATTCTTAACTAATAAGACTACTGATAAAGCCACAAAAGAAAGCAAGAAAATAAGTAGTTGTCCTGACATACCGAGGTCTACAAAGGAGTGTACGGAAGTATCTCCTAATACACCACTTCTGGTAAGGAAAGAGGAGTATAAGATGAGTAGTAAACTACTGAGTAGTAAAATATTAGTAATACGCAATGCATAGCCACTGTGTTTATAAGCTACTAATGTATGAATACCTCCTAATAATATAATCCACGGAACGAGGGAGGCATTTTCGACGGGGTCCCAGGCCCAGAAGCCACCGAAGGATAAGGATTCGTATGCCCAAGCTCCTCCCATAAGGATTCCTGTTCCTAGTATAGCTGCTGTAAAGAGCGACCATTTGAGGGTGGGCAGCACCCAATCTTTACCGTATTCTTGTCGCCACAAGCCTCCAATAACGTATGCGAAAGGCACTAAACAGGCTGCAAAACCGAGGAATAAGGTAGGTGGATGAATCACCATCCAGTAGTTTTGGAGGAGTGGATTTAAGCCGTTTCCATCTTCGATAAGGGTGGCATAGTTGGGATTCGCGAATATAGGAAGGTGAGGCATCACATCCCGAAAAAGAATGAAGGGGCTACTTCCAATTTTGTAGCCAAAGAAGTAAATACCTATCAACATACTCGCTAGGAATAACTGCATGAGACTAAAGACCGTCATGACATAGTTTTCCCACTTTTGGGCCCACCGAATTAACAAAACGCCTAGAATAACAGTCCAGAATGACCATAGTAAGAAACTACCCTCTTGTCCTGACCAAAAGCAGGAAAAGACATAGTAAATGGGCATGGAGGTGGAGGAACGTTCGTAGATGTAGTAGTATTCGAAACGGTGACTTAGAATGAGGTAGAACAGAATACCTATAATCCCCATCACTGCAATAGTAGTGATACCAAAACCGACGCGCCCTAGCTTTTTCCAAGAGTCACTCAGTCCTGTTTCTAATTTTGTTTGTAGTTGGGCAGCACGAAAATAACTGACAGTAGCCAATATGGCCGCTGACAAACTTATAATGGTCAGTAGATGACCGATAAGTCCTGTATAGTACCACTCCCCTATATAATTGATTTGAAGTTCGTCCATTTTAATTTAATATTCCCACCTTTTCAAAGGACAAGCACAAGGCATTGTCCCTACTAATTTAAAATACCTACATTTTCAAAGGACAAGCACAAGGCATTGTCCCTACTAATTTAAAATACCCACATTTTCACTCATCTTAATATTCGGGTCACTATCCTTATACTTGGATGGACATTTCAGTAGCATTTTGGAAGCGTGAAATTCATCACCTACCATTTTACCCACTGTTACAATTTGGTCAGAGCGTTCAAAGTCGCGTGGTTTTGCTTCTTTGAAAATTACCTTTTTAATATCAGAATCACGATCAGCCATATAAAAGCTAAAGTAGTTGGGGTCTACTTCTGGCTCGTAATGCATTTCATCAGCGCGAACGAGTGTTCCAATAACTTGGTACTCTTTTCCGCTTTCAGAATAGGCGGTTGCAAATGATTCGTAAGTGGTATAGCTGGAGGAGAGGGTCATGATCACCGCAATCAATACGCCGATCATCATTAAGGCGACTATATGCGTTTTCTTCATGGTTAAATAATTTATGTACAAAAATAGGCAAGTGATACTTTAGAAGGATAGGAAGAACCCACCCCCTACCCCTCCGAGGAGGGGAGTAATTTCTATGTAATACATAAATGCTGTGACATTCAAGTATTAGTTTTAATTACTTGTAGCATAAACATGACTGAACGTTGCCTACGTATCTTTGAAAACGCAAATTTACAACAATTTGTTTAGTAATGCTTGTCTGTCTTATTCTATTTTATCAATACTCAATTCAAAATCTTTCACTTGGCGCATACTCTCAATTTTTAGCTGTTTAATACCATCGACTGTAAAGGCCATACCTGGTTGAAGTGGAGGCTCATCGGGGCCAACGATATACAAACCTCCCTTATCTAATTCTTGATCTTGATTTCCTATCCAACGTACTTTCAATTTGAGGAAGCGAATTGGTGCTGTTCCTGTATTTTTGACACCTAGCGTATATTTGTGATAGATGCTTTCCATAATGGCATTATTGCTAAGGTCATTTTTACGCACTTCTACCTGTAAGTCCCATTCTGTGGGTTTATCCGGCCACACCACCTCTTTTGACTTTTTCCATTCTTGTCGATTGGGAATAGCCTGTGTTTTGATACTCGAAATTTTGTATTTTATTTCTTTGATGGTAGGTGGAGCTGGGATTTTTTTAAAAAAACTAAAATGAAAAGGAATCGCATCTGAATGCCATTGTACAGGGTCTTGATCATATTCTACCACTTCTTCATAAGCTATTTCAATAACCTTTCCTTTATCATCTATCAATGAGGCTTCCATTTTTAATTCTGTTACATCTACATTCTTAGGAAAGATATACCCGTTAAATTTGGCAGAATAAGCTCCTTCAAAATCTGCTACACTCGATTCTTCTACTTTTACCTCATGAATAGATTTAGAAGCATCTGTTTCGATAAAATCAATTAGGTAACGAGGCTCTTTCTTGTCGCCTCTATTTTTGGAGGGATTGGAGGTGGAAGGGGTGGAGGGATTTTTTTTCATAGGACTTTGTCCTATGCTATTGTCAGTATCCCTTTGAGACTTAGGAATATCCTGTTCTTGATAGTGCGGGTCTTTGGCTCGATTCTCTCGTGCATTGGACAAATGGTAAAATAAACCTCCTAAACACAATAGTCCTACTAGTAGCCAAAAAAGCCACTGCTGCGAGGCCTTGTTTTCTTTCTTTTTAGATTTTAGCTCGGTATGTTCTCGTAACGAACTAATGAGTCGAATAGCAGTTTGATTAGTTGGTTCGACTTCAAGTAAACGTCGCGCCAATACTTCGGCACGCGCTCTATCCAATTTCCCTTCTTTTGCTAACCAGCGTCGTTTGTATGCTTCTGCCAAATTAGCGAGTACTTCTGTATTATAAGGATGCAGTGACTCTGCTACTTCGAGTTCAGCAATGGCATCCTCCCAGTTTTTGTATTGGGCAAAGCTTTTTCCTTTGTGTAGATGGTCTTGGAAATTTTGTTGGAGATTTTGCCAATCTTCGTCGGACATACCGAGTTCTTGTCCTATTTCTCGTAGCTCTTTTTCTTGGAGTATTTGCTTTTGGCGAGCTTTGAAGTCTAGTATTTCTTGGATGTAGCGTTCGAGTATTTTGGACATGGGTAGAAACTTTGTGCGACGTGCGACGCGACGAGCGACTAAAACTTTAAGTTAAGGGTGATTTTTGTTTGTTTGCAAGTTTTTTATGATTTTTTTTGGCAAAGTTTACACTCAAGGTAGGATTTTAGGGAGTTGTAAAAGCAAAGTATTTGATAATAAACCATGTATAATAAAAAATAAAAGACAATCAGCAACAATGATAGAAATAGCTACTTTTCTCTGAACCATAAAAGAAGTTGAAGAACATTTAAGTGTTTTCATAAAAGGGCAAAAGAGGAAAATGGAGTACATATAAGATTCGTCTTCGACGATATATCTATTCAGTCATTCGCTCATTCACACATTCATTCATTTGGGCACCCACAAGGGATGCCCTTACGCGTGAGGGATAGTAGTGGTAGATTGCCGAAATAGACAGGTAGTGACGCTTTGCCTAGCAGGGCTGACAGCGGCAAGACACTGCTAGGCATGTAGCGGAACACCTTGTGTATGAGGCAACTACAAACGGATAGCCCGACCCCATTTTTGCCAATCGAAACCTGTCAGCTTGGAAAAACCTAACAGCTTGATTGGCAAAAATGGGGGCACGCCCAGATAATACTGAATAATTGAGTGGTTGTATATTGTTCGTGTTTACTTAGTTACATTATACTTCAAATAATATCTCGCTTCCCATTTTCCATTGTGATTAGCTTTCCTGTAGGTGCGACCACTCTTTTGATTATCTGGAAATATCTCCTTGACAACCATACTATTCGAAGTAGTACCGTGGTCATCATCATCATTACCCCAAGTACAAGTATTATAGGTCCAGCTATCTCCACAGCCATCACATTCCCATAAGAAGAAAGAGAGTTCTATATTATCTGATTTGCTAAACTCGCCTAAGTACAACGAAGATACACTTCCGTTTCCATCTCTATATTGTACTAATCTTGAACTTTTAGCCAAAGACCCTTTTCCAGAAGAATCACTTATTCTTAGACGACGAATATCCTTTTCACCGCCTCCATTCTTTTTCAGTTTGATCTGTAAATAAGGCTCGCAATCTCCACTTTCTACATCCGATAAACAAATCAGCTCGTCAAGTTGGACGTAAACATGTCTTTTATCACTACTTGAGAAATTCCAATCACTAGGCTTTTTGAAATGAAATTTGTTGGCATCTGTAGAAGAGGGGCTTCCATCTTTTATTTTTATTTTCTTATTCTCATCATCAAGAGATAGATAGGTATTGTAGAAAGGAGAAAGGATATAATATTTTCCTGATCCTGCATCTTTAAATTCCCACAAATCGGCTCTATTGGTTGATGAGATAGGACGATTATTGGCTTTGATTAGTTGATTACCATTAGATTTGATTTGAACAAATTTCTTTCCTCCATAACTTTCTTCTCGCAGTGTATAATATACATTGGGTTTATTGCTTTCGGTATCTGGAGCAACAAATAGCATTTCATCACCTTTTGCTTCTACTACTTTGGTAGAGTGTATCACATCACTTGTCCAATACGATTTATAATTATAACTTGTACAAAAGAAATATTTATTACTAGAGCTGTAAGAGGAGGGTAAACCTGTTGTGCCTTTGATATTTGCATTGATGGTTGGCATCATCTTACTGGTAAAATAGGTGGGGAAATCGCTTGCTTTTTTAAATACCACATAAGCGGTATTTCCCTTCGCTATTTTCCCATTTTCATCTAATGTTTCACCTTTATAAAAATTAGATGCCATATTAGATATCATATAATATTTGTCGGCAGTACCTGTACTATATAATTTCCAAAAATAATCTAATTTTATATCACTGGCATTAAATTCTGGATTGCGATTAGTATAATCACGATTGGGCAAGATCACATATTCTTTTCCATCTTTCATACGGGTTAGTATAAGAAAGTTAGCGTTTCCTTTTTTTACTTTACGAGCTTTTACAGTTAGCTCTGGGGCTTCTTTTCGATATTCAAAAGTTTTATCTTGTACGGATAGAGTTTTGTAAAAATTGACTCCACTTATATCAGAAAATACTGGATAATATTCGGCTCCATCTTCTAAAAAGCTAGGAAATTCGAATCCTCGATCTACTAAATTTTTCGCGATATACTCCTCTTTTAGTTGATCGTATTTAGCAGGATCTATGAGATGGAAAAATTTCGTCAAATCTTCCTCTGGTTTTTCTTTATCTGTATATAGTACTATATCATCTGATCCGAAGCTATCTAAGGTACGATCTTGGCCTACTGGTTTGATCAGATAAGTATTTTTATGTGTTACTTCTTTGAGTCCCCATAATTGGGCTAAGTTATTGGCGTCAATATCTTGTAGTTCGAGATCAAAACGAAGTGCTTTCTTTTTTTGACTATCTTTTTCAGTAGTGACCAATCGTACAAAATCTTTTCCATCAATGGTTTGCTTTTCTAGCGTAAATTTTAGGTGAGGCTTATCTTCTTTAGCTACTTTTAGGAGTGAGTTTCTGCTGCCATTATTATCACCATATGCATTTGTTTTGCTGCTATAGACCTTATTTTCAGCAAGGATTATAGGACGAGAAATATAATAGCTTTTTCCTACCTCTAAACTACTAGGAAGTCCATACCCTTTACTAGCTGTTTCACTAACTTTGGACTTAACTGCCTCGTTATAAACGATATCTGTAAGCTGCATATAAGTTTGTGAAACTGATGATTTTGGCAGGAAAGCAAATAATTGGCTATTATTATCTTTATCATTTGCAGGAGCGAGTGTTAAACTACGAGCATTCGTAGTCAGTGTTAAGAAATTACCATTCGTTAAGGATTGAATATAGAAAAAACCTGTATTCCCATCTTCTTGTATTCCCCATAATTGGGTATGTTTTTGTTCCAAATTATCCCATTCGGTTGCTTTTTCTGCTTCAAAAGTAGTAGTCAAATCAAATGTCGTTTCGTTTTTGACTGCTAAACACTTTCCAGGACTATTTACTCTTCCTATCATAAAATCTACCCCGTATACTTTAGTTCTATAAAACCTAAAGGTTTCACTCTCATTAAAGGAGTCATATTTAAATTTTATTTTCTCCTCAAAACCTCTTTGGGTATCATAGTATCTTGTATCATCATAATAAATAACACATTTATTTGTTGTTCTGTCCCCTTCTTTCAAATCAGCTACAATTTTACTTTTGGGTACTAAAAAATACTCCTTTGCTACATCTTTGTTTCCTACACACTTTTCTTTTGTACCAAAATCCAAATGTGCAGGCACTCCATAGCCCTGTTCTCCCATTTGTTTGGCAATACTTTCAATATTATCATCTTGGGCCATTGCCCCCAAACTAAATAAGCATAAAAGAATAAAAATACTACATCGCTTTTTCATGATCTTTTGTTTTTAATGTGAATATATTTACGGCTTGGTTGTCACAAACATATATTCAATAACAAAGTGCATGTAAATAATGTGGCGAAGTGTGTGCGTGTTGTGGTGAATGGTAGGATTTTGGGGTAAGCTGTTTTTGAAAGGGGTCAGGTTTCAGGAGTCAGGGGTCAGATTTAAGTTCTTTAGTCCATAGTTGTCAGTCTGTAGTATATAAACATTCAGTCCATAGAAATACATTAGGAATGCTAATTAAATGTATCCAGTCATCCAGTCATTCTGTCAACCAATCATCATTATTTGGGCGTATCCCTACCAAAAAATGCTTTCTATCATCACTCGTATTTATACACAAATGATAATAGAAAGCATTTTTTGTAGGGTCGGGCTATTCGCTTGTAGTTGGCTCATAGACAAGGTGTTCGGCGAATACG
>JAHDHP010000199.1 GCA_020631245.1 Bacteroidota bacterium
AATCACCCAATCAAAGCCCCTCAATCCCCATCTGTTTCATCAATAAAGTCGCATTCATACTTCTACAAATACCTGGCTTGATCGTATAATCAAAAATCATTTCCTCATTTTCGATCAAGACCTCAAAACACCAGTTTTCTATTTGTTGAGGAAAGCGATTAGACATGTCACAAAGTGCGAGATCGTGTGTAGAAACAAGACCAACGCCATTATGCTTGAGCAACTGCTGTAGTAAAGCAATAGAACCCTGATGACGATCTTTAGAATTAGTCCCTTTCAAAATTTCATCGAGTAGAAAGAAAACAGGTATTTTACCTTCCTCCACCACATCAATAGTGCGTTTTAAGCCGCTAAGTTCGGCAAAGAAAGAAGAGGCGGAATCCATGAGTGAATCCTTTGCACGCATACTACTAAAAACGGTTACAATAGAACTTTTGAACTCTTGAGCACAGACGGGAGAGCCTGCAAACGCTAAGACGAGATTGATGCCAATGGTACGCAAAAAAGTACTTTTACCTGCCATATTAGACCCTGTAATGAGGATGATTTTTTGAGGGTTTGGAATATGTAAATTGTTTGCAACGCGCACTTTGGGCGAAATCAGTGGATGCCCACATTGCTCGGTATGTAGTTGAAAGAAGCTAGGAACGATTTCAGGCATTGTCCAGTCGGGATTATTGAAATAGTTGTTGGCTAGGCTGTTGAAGGCTTCTACTTCGCCTAGTGTCTGGAACCAAGTATCCATTTCTGATTGCATTTGCTCCTTCCATTTTTCGAGTTTAATACAGAAAATGAGTTCCCACAAAAAGAAAGTATTTAGTACGAGGAAGGCAAGCAAATTGGTGCGAATATTTAGGTTGGCACTAAGTTGTTTGAGGCGTTTGATTTCTTTGGAAGCGGTGGATTGATCTACTAGGAGTGTTTGTTGTAAGTCTTGAAGGCGTTGGCTTTTAAAATCCTCTTTTTCAAATAGTTCGAACAGGTACTGATAGGTAGTAATGACCTTACTTTTATTAGCTGTTTGCGCAATGATATAGGTCGTTTCTTGTTGAGTAAAACGAATAAAGGCAAGGTTGATAAACCATACCACCAATGGCACAAAATAGGTGACCACACCAAAGAGGGTAAGGAGTAAAGCAATGCCCATAATAATCGGGAGTGCGATGCTTCCAATAGTAATGAAAGGACTGTCTTTGAGCATAAAGCCCTGATTGATCCAACGAATAAGGTTAGGAATATCATCAGCTTTTTCTTCCATTTGTAGACCCTTGGCCCGCCAATCTTGTCGCCAATCAATTTTCTCTTTTAGTTCGGCAATCGCTTCTTGCCTTAATAAAATGCTTTCTTTATCACTAGGAGCAGATAGCCAATTTGCCAATCGTTGTGCGCCTGTAATAAGTGTGGTACGATTGAGGTATTGATAGACCGAGCCTTTGCCAAACATATCCAAATCTTCGGCATAGGAATGCTCGGCGGGAAGCAAACTACTACCATCTTCAAAGCTACTATAATCGTAATCTAAGGCTGCTAGTTCTTGTTGGTTGATTAGCGTGAGCTTGTCGTAATATTGGAACAAAGATTTGATGCGGTCATGCCATTGGACAAGGAATATAAAGGCGATGACCAATGGAATGAAGGCGTAAAAGCCAACCAGTCCATAATTTTTGAATAAATAGATGGAAATTCCTAATCCTCCGACAAAGAGAGCAAGACGAATATAGGTCAGTAAATTATTGCGTTGCTCAAGGGCATTGCGTTCTTCTTCAAATTGGCGTAAACGCTCTTGGTAAATGGTATGTATTGGCACGCTTAGGTTCGTTTCGGTTTATTATTTCAGTTGTTGGGAGCTGTAGGTACTATATCTCCTTCCGTCATTACAGTTAAAAATGGCTTTTGTACAATTTTGCTATGCACCCACGATAGAAAATCGAAGTAACGTTGGGCTTGCGCTCCATTTTTTTGAGCATAAAGTGCTAGTAATTGCTGGCGAAATTCGGTAAAAACTTCGATAAATGCTTTCTCTGACGCCACTTTGGGTAATTGTTTTAAGAATTGTTGAACCAATTTTTCAAAAGGCGTTTGGATAGGTAGCTGATATAAAAAGCCATAGGTGGAACGGATAGCTTGGCGCAATAGTTCAGGCTTTTTTAATTCATAACTAGCAAGTAGATTCAAAATATGAGCATAACGGTAAATATCTTGTCGAATATCGGTCGCATCATAGGCTAAAATTCGTTGGAGCCATTGGTGTGCTTCCTCGTATTGTTCGGCACAAAAACAGATATGGAAGCTATAGAAGCAGAGCATTACTTCCCCCATAATATCCAATAAATCATTAAATTCTTCGAGTGATTGGGTTAGTTGTTCAATCAAGGGCAAAGCCTCTTTATATTGATGCTGCCCAATATGATGAATCATTTGGTGATAATAATAAGCTTGGAATAACTTGAGTTGGAGTTGTCGGTTTTTCTTATACTGTTTTTGCTGCCTCATTTGGTGCAACTTGTCGATATAATAGGTACGTTCGGTTGTTTTTTGTAGAATGCCCGTCATATTGAGTAGGTTATTGACTGAGCTAACATACAGTAAGGAATCTTGTTGTAATAATTCGGGGCGTGACTCTAAGAGGCTAATGAGTTCATTACTATAATGATAACATTTCGCAAAATTACGAGTAATGAAATAGTAGGTAGAATAGGTTTTATAGAGGAGTAGGCGAGCGGTAAAAGATAAAGCTCTTTGTTCGTTTTGTAGAAGTTGATGATTAGGAATATCTGCAAATCGTTCTACTTCTTTTTGTTGTCCTGTTACCCCTTTATGCGATTGTTGGTAGTATAGGCGGGCGTGTAATAACCAGTATTCATTAATATTTTGAAGTTGTTGTAAAATATCACCTTCCTCTTGGTGCAAATCCCACAAAATGGCTTCTTTTTGTTCACTATAAAACCGCGTTTCTAAAATGAGTTTTTGGAGGCGTAATAGTTCGGGTAAAAAGCTCAACTTCTCTTGCTCCAAAGCCATTTTTTTAGCTTTTGTTACGAGTCGAAGGGCATGGTCATCAATTCCTTTCTCCTGCAAAAACTGAATATTTCCCATCAATTCTCGTAGTTGTGCTTCCACTGTTTGTTGGGCATGATATACATTCATACTCCGCAATATCAATTCGTACAAATATGCTTTAGCAACAGGCAGTCGTTTAACAAATTTTTCTCGCGCAAACTTTTTAATGATTGCTTCCTCATTATATGATTTTTGCTTATCTATGGCATTAAACAACTGGATATACTTATTCTGATCACCAATGACATGGCGGGAAGAGTAGATCTTGAAAAATCGTTTTTCCGATTTTGACAAACTCTTAATCAAACGATATAAGCCATCATTCCGCTTCATAGAGAATCTTCACCAATTGAAAATCAATCATATATTATACTATTGATCATTCAATAAAATTACAAAAAGATATGGACTTAGCCTTATTATATCGCATCGTCAATTTACTAGTACTCATTCCCTGGTTATGTTTAATCTTTTTACCACGCTGGAAAGGGACGCGCATTGTAGTATACACCTATCTGTTTCCCCTCTTATTTGCACTTATCTATATAGCGATGTTCTTTTTGGTTAGTGGAAGTCAAGAAGGAGGGGTCAACTTTGCTGAATTTGGTACTTTGTCAGGCTTAACCAACTTGTTTGCTAAAGAGTCGGCAGTATTGATTGGCTGGTTGCATTACCTCGCTTTCGATTTAATTGTAGGAATTTGGGAAGTACGAGATGCACAAAAAAAGGGAATTAAACATTGGATGCTTGTTCCCTGTTTATTTTTTACTCTCATGGCAGGCCCTGTCGGATTTACCATGTACTATATTTTGCGCTTAGTCAAAACAAAAGAATGGGTATTGGAATAGATTTAAAAAAAAACTTATGAAAAAATACACTTTTATCTGGTCTATAACGGTCTTATTTGTCATCCTTTTTCCTGCTTGTGATGATGAAATGCTAGAGATTAACGATGTAGAGGGATTTAATACCTACTTAGAAGAAGAAATGGAGGATCAAGATATTCCGGCCTTATCGGTCCTGATTTTTGAGGGAGAAACTATTAAATACGAAAAATACTTAGGACAATCTGATATCGAAAAGAACAAAGCATTAACTGAAAATGACATTTTCCTAATGGCTTCTGTATCAAAGATGGTGACAGGTACTGCTATTTTACAATTATACGAAGAAGGGAAATTTAGTTTGGATGATGATATCAATAATTACTTGCCATTTGATGTATCTGTACCTAAGCAAACTATTCCTGTTACTTTCAGAATGTTATTGACTCATACATCAGCAATTGAAGACGGGGAAGCAGCCGGGCTTTTTTATTCGTATGGTGAAGATAGCCCTTTGGCATTGGATGTATACATGGAAAAATACTTATCAACAGATGGAGAATATTATGACGAATCTGATAATTTCTACAACTATGCACCAGGTACCAAATTCAATTATTCGAATATGGCAAGTGCTTTAATAGGGGTTCTAGTAGAACAAATTTCTAACAAGGACTTTAATGAATACTGTAAAGAAAATATTTTCCAGCCTTTGAACATGGACAATACTTATTGGAGCTTGAATGAAGCACTAAATTCAAGTAAAACACTAGTAAAACCTTACGATTATATAAGAGGTGAATTTGATCCTATTGAGCATTATACTTTTCCAGATTATCCCAATGGCGCACTGCGCTCAACTGCAAGAGATATGATGAAGTTTTTGAGTGCTATTGCACATGAAGGATTTTCAAATAACCATCAATTGCTAGATGCCAATACAGTCAGCGAAATGTTGACACCACAGATTCCAGACATTGACCCTACCATGGGATTACATATATTTTTGGTAGATGATTACCCTGATTTTTGGGGACATAATGGTGGAGAGCAAGGGGTAGCTACTGAAGTAGGAGTTAATATCTCCAATAAAGTTGGTGCAATTGTTTTATGCAACCAAGGAGATGCCGATGTTAGTGATGTACTAATAGAGGCTTATGAATTTGGGCTAAAACTTTAAATCTAAGTACTTACTTCTTCCAATAAGCCCGACAATCTTTAGTACGATCTAATAATCCCTGTCCAATCATTTCTCGACGCAGAAGAGCTGCATCCCCGAATGTGTGATGCTGGTTTAAGATAGTACTTACTTCCTTTTCGGAATATTGACGATTGGGCTCAAAAAATTGGACGAAGTACTGAATGATAGCCTGTTGTTTGGCTTTTTGTTTTTTGGAAGGCCACAAAGTAAGCTGTTGCTCGTCGTTAAAAAGATGTTGGATAAGTATTGGAATCTCAGACATAATGATAATATGTTTAATTAATTAGTGATGGGTTTACGAGGTACTAACTCAATCAAACAAAAAAAAGTGCCATTTACTTATTTTTAAGGAACGATGATAAAATAATTGTAAAATTATTTAGTCTTCATTCCTAAGCAAATGGCACACTGATAATTAATTTCCTTATGGATTAGCTAAAATGACTGACTACTAAAAAAGCTCACTACTACTTCGTAGCCGTTTCTGCTACTTCTTTAGCTTTCTTTGTTTCTTCTTCTTCCACAACACCTACTTCTTCTGCAAAGATTTCTTTTTTGATACGGTTTTCTATTTCGGCTGCCAATTCTGGGTTATCTTTCAAGAATATTTTTACATTTTCACGTCCTTGTCCAATCTTATTACCTTCAAAACTATACCAAGCACCACTCTTCCCAACAATATCTAGTTCAACAGCATAATCTATAATTTCACCGAGTTTAGAAACACCTTCTCCATAAATAATATCAAACTCTGTTTGACGGAATGGAGGAGCTAATTTATTTTTAACCACTTTTACACGAGTACGGTTACCAACTATATCAGTCCCGTTTTTAATTTGCCCAATACGACGAATATCTAGACGGATAGAACAATAGAATTTAAGAGCCTCACCACCCGTTGTTGTTTCTGGATTTCCGAACATCACTCCAATTTTCTTACGTAATTGGTTAATGAAGAAAAGAATACAACCTGATTTGTTGATCGCACCCGTTAGTTTACGCATTGCCTGAGACATCAAACGAGCTTGTAAGCCCATTTTAGAATCTCCCATATCGCCTTCTAACTCACCACGAGGCACTAAGGCTGCTACAGAGTCAATGACGACAATATCTAAGGCTCCAGAACGAATAAGGTGATCAGCAATTTCGAGTGCTTGTTCTCCATGATCAGGCTGAGAGATTAATAAACTGTCAACATCAACTCCTAGATTCTTGGCATAAGTAGGGTCAAAGGCGTGTTCAGCATCAATAATAGCGGCTACTCCTCCTGCTTTTTGCGCTTGGGCAATAGCGTGAATAGCTAAGGTCGTTTTTCCAGAAGATTCTGGACCAAAAATTTCAATAATTCGACCGCGAGGAAATCCACCAATGCCCAAGGCGATGTCTAATCCTAAAGAGCCTGAAGAAATAGTATCTGCATCTACTACTTTGCGATCTCCTAAACGCATAACAGTACCTTTTCCATATTGCTTATTTAGTTTGTCTAAAGTAAGCTGAAGTACTTTGGTTTTGTTGTCTTTTGACATGATTAATTGTATTTAACTTTAATAAATGATCCTGGTAAAGAAATTGGTAATTGAATTGTTGTCTACCAATAATGTAATACTAAGTAAGTTAGAATAGTTTCAAATTTACTAATTTTTTTCGTAAAAAAGTATTTTTTTTATGAAAAATATTTAAAAAAGTGTCTTTTTACTATTCATTGTATGGCTAATAACAATGATTATCCGTTTTTTTCTATGAATACTTATAGTTGGCAAAATTTATGTGTAGAAAACAGCATGTGAATTTAATATGTCCTACTCTCACACTGAATTAATTTTCCTTTATTTCTACAATATCTTTAACAGATATTATTATGTATTTGCATGTAAAATGTTAGTTTTGCAGTTGTAAGTACCTATACTTAAAACCTCGCAGATACTATACACTAGGAATAAGGTCCATATTTTTACTGATAGCAAAAGTAAAAGAAAATATGTAACATTGTCAAAACTTATTCTAATGAGAATTAAAGATATTACTGGGTATCTCGATACAATCGCGCCTCCTGCCTACCAAGAATCATATGACAACGCTGGTTTGATTGTCGGAGATGCTGAACAGACTTGTAAAAAAGCACTCCTTTGTTTAGATGTCACTGAAAAAGTGCTAGAGGATGCTATGGAACAAGGATGTAATTTGGTGATCGCACACCATCCTATTGTTTTTAGTGGACTCAAAAAAATTACAGGGCGTACCTATGTAGAACGAGTCATTATTAAGGCTATACAAAACAATATAGCCATTTATGCCGCACATACCAATCTGGATAATGTACGAATGGGGGTCAACAAAAAAATCTGTGATCGTCTTGAAATACAGAATTGTGAGATTCTAGCTCCCAAGAAAAATATTCTTCGTAAATTATCGACTTTATGTCCAATTGCTCATTCTGATCGAGTGCGTAAAGCCTTATTTGAAGCAGGAGCAGGAACCAATGGACTAGGAGACTATAATGCAAGTAGTTTCAATTCATTAGGCTTACAAGGAGCCAATGACGCCCCTATCCTTTCTGGAGGTATTATCAAAATTGAAACAGTATTTCCTGTACACTTAGAAGGTGCGGTTATGCACGCATTGCGAGCGAGTCATCCCAATGAACAATTTTCTTATGAACTTACCGCCCTTGAGAATAGTTATTTACAAGTGGGTTCTGGTATGATCGGAGAACTTGATATTGCTATGACAGGAACCGACTTTCTACATTATCTTAAACGTAGAATGAAGGTAGGTAGTTTACGACATACACGCCTTACTCGTCGAAGAGTACAAAAAGTAGCTGTTTGTGGAGGCGCAGGAAGCTTTTTGTTAAAGCACGCAATTGCCAAACAAGCAGACGTTTTTATTACAGCCGATTATAAATATCACCAGTTTTTTGACGCCGATGGACGCATAATTATTGCCGATATTGGACATTATGAGAGCGAACAGTTCACCATTGAGCTGTTTTACGAGCTTTTAACAAATAAATTTAGTAATTTTGAGGCTGTTTTAACCAAAGTGAATACAAATCCCGTTAAATATCTGTAAAATAAAAGTATGAATACTACCATCATTTCGATAGAGGAAAAGTTACGCCGCCTTAATCGTCTTCAAATTATCGACTCTAATATCGATGAAATTAGAACCTTACAAGGTGAACTTCCTGTAGAAGTACAGGATTTAAAAGACGAACTGGCTGGGTTACAAAAGCGAGTGAATAACCTCAAAAAAGAAATCGAAGATTCGAATACCTTTATTGAGAACAATAACATCAAAATCAAGGAATCAAAAGAATTGATT
>JAHDHP010000200.1:0-5156 GCA_020631245.1 Bacteroidota bacterium
ACAAATAATATGAGCGACCATAAGATTGACACCTTAAAAGAATTATTGACTGATGAGTCGGTCGAAAATAAGGCAGAAATTTATAGAGATTTAGCGCAGGCACAAGCAAAGGAAGGTTTGTTGGCAGAGGCATTTGAAAGTGTGGATGAAGGTTTGGAACTGGCATCAACCAATAGCACGGTAGAAGCTGATTTATTTTATAACCTTGCTAGTTATTTGTTTCAAGAAGAGAAAGTTGATGAATCATTACAAACGGCTAAAAGAGCTTTGGCTATTTATCAGCAACACGAAACAGCGCATTCTGAAACCATTAAAACATTGCGCCGACTGGGAGTGATGCATACCTATTTGGGGCAAGAAGAAGGACTGGATTATTTTGAACAGGCTAAAACATTAGCTGAAGAAAAAGACGATGGTTTACAACTAGGACTTTGTATCGTAGCAGAAGGCGATATGTATACGATTCAGAAAGATTACGAAAAAGCAACACTGACCTACCAAAAAGCCATTCGTACTTTTAAGCCGATTGAAGCTTACGAAGAAATGGGACATTGTTTTAAGGCATTGGGTGATATTTTATTATTACACGATAAAAAAGAGGGAGCTGTTGAGAGTTACGAAGAAGGAGCTACGAATTATGGAAAGAAAGATAACTTTGAAAAACAAGCGGAATGCTATACGCAAATTGCGCGTTTATATGAGCAATTGAGCCAATCAGATAATGCTTCTACGCAATATGCTAGAGCAGCCGAAGCTTATGTCAAAGGAGATTTTTATTTTGATGCTGCTGATTGTTTTTACCAAGCAGGCTACGTATTTGAAGAGGAAAAAAGTTGGGACAAAGCAAAAGGATATTATGAAAAAGCATTGCCTTTTGCACAAAAAGTAAATGATGAAATGCAAGTCGATACCATTCAGGATTCATTAGAAATGGTAGCCGAAAAACTGGCTGGTGGTGAATCAAAAAAAGAAATAAAATCATCAGGAGGCTTATTTGGGAAACTAAAAAACATTTTTGGCGGTTAGGTTCGTGTACATTATACACACTGCTAGTATTCCTCTTGTTTTTTCGATTTACTGAAACGTTTATTTTTACCAATGCCTTATACATACGAATATCCACGCCCTGCCCTAACGGTTGACTGTATAGTCTTCGCTTTTGACCCTAGTAACAAATCGCTAAAAGTATTACTCATTCAACGATTAGCTGATCCATTTAAAGACTCTTGGGCCTTGCCTGGAGGTTTTGTAGAAATGGAAGAAGATATTGAAACTGCTGCGAAGCGGGAGTTGCAGGAAGAAACCAGTATGGAGAATATTTATCTAGAACAACTCTATACTTTTGGTACACCAGGGCGTGATCCGCGCGGACGTGTGGTTTCGGTCGCTTACTATGCCCTTATTCCCTTACAAAAAGCACAAAAACCAGTGGCGGCATCTGATGCCAAGGCAGTAAAATGGTTTGCTATTGATGACCTCCCTCCCCTCGCCTTCGATCATGATGAAATATTACAAGTAGGACTACAAAGATTGCGCGGAAAGGTACGCTACCAACCAATTGGCTTCGAACTATTAGATGAAAAATTTTCTCTTTCCGACTTGCAACGTTTGTATGAAACAGTACTAGGCGTGAAGTTGGATAAACGAAATTTTAGAAAAAAATTAGCCAAAATGAATGTACTCATCGAAACCGATGAATATCAACAAAATGTTCCTCATCGCGCTGCTCGATTATATCGTTTTGATAAAGAAAAATATCACCAACTAGTTCATGATGGTTTTAATTTCGAATTATAAAAATTCACCTTAATTTTACACTACTATTACATAAGTCTAGTAAAAAGTGACCAACTTGTAAGTGCTCGTCTATAAATCAGTTTTTACTAGTTATAGGATGCCTTAAGAGAAGAAACACCAACCAAACAACAATTTAAAAAAATACTGTTTAAAGCATCCTTTTTTGTGAGTATAACATATATAGGATTGTAAACTTAACTTTACGACTAATTCCCTTTCCAATCCTATTTTCACTTTAAACAATTGCTCTATGGGGCTGATTATCAATAAGATATCATCCTTGCTAACATTCGCATTTACACTTAGTATGCCTTTTACTATGTTTGCAAATAATGACTTTGATCCTTCTGGTCTACCTGAAGGTATTGAGGTAGAATTCTGTGCGAATAATGTTGATGGTTTATCCGTTATTTTTGAAAACAACTCTACCAATCCAGCGATCAGCTTTGAATGGGACATGGGAGATGGGACAATTATCCAAGAACAAAATTTCGATTATACCTACCAAGATATTGGCCACTACTATGTTTGTATGAAAATAAAAGATGCTATTAACGCTGAAGTTATTTTCAAAACATGTAAGTATGTAACGGTGGGCGATATAAGTTTGTGTGAGTTTGATTGGGAGCCTGTTTGTGGTTGCGACCAACGCACTTACACCAATCCTTGTATTGCTGAAACCTATCACGGTGTTTATTTCTGGACACCTGGACGATGCCCTGATGACATTGCGCCTGTTTTAATTCCAGAATATACCTATAGTGTAGAAGCTCGTAAAATAGACTTTATCAATTCATCTATAGGAAGTTATGACCGTTTTAAATGGGACTTTGGAGATGGACGATCTTCTCGTCGTCGAAACCCCTCTCATATTTATACACACGATGGTCCTTATGAAATCTGTTTAACCATCATTCATTCTGTGACCGAGCAACAAGAAAAGGTGTGTGAAAAAGTAGAGGTAAGTGCCTCTAAGTAAAAAAATATATCTGCTAACAATCTGCTACTTCTCCGCTACTGCCAAAGGAGGCTTATTTTTAATAAATTGTACCACATCATCAATATCATCAGTAAGGTGTAAGAAATCCGCATAGGCGCGTCCTTTCGCCAAATGCTGAAGTGTCTTATAAATATCCGTATCTTCTGCATACCGCTCCTTTCCTAAAAATACCATTGGACTATAATAATTGACTGTTCCATAGTGATTTTGGGCAGCATCTTGAAATATTTCTTGGGTAGTGCCTGCACTTCCTGGTGCATAAACAATACCATGTAGCGAAATAGTTAATAAAGTATCTTCTCGAATACTGTTTGAAAAATACTTTGCAATAGCCGTCGCAAAAAAGTTACTAGGTTCATGTCCATAAAACCAAGTAGGAATCGCCACGTTTTCTACGCCCGTCGGAAATCGGTCGATCACTTTCTTGGCTACTTCTTGATAATTTTCGTTCGTATAATGCGGACTCACTGCCATCGTATCCACTGCCCAATCCAAGTCCTCTTCTGATTGATGCGCCAAATAAGCACCCAAATTTGCCGCTTCCATAATACCAGGGCCACCACCACTTGCAATCAAATACCCTTTTTGGGTCAAGGCATGAGCAATTTTCGCCACCTTTCGGTAATACTTATCCGTCCGCAAAGTACTGTGTCCTCCCATTATTCCAACTGTCTTTTTCTGCGACTTTGTCAATGGATCAATCAACAATTCTCCTAGTGCATCATCCATCGCATGATCGTGAATCCGCTGCGCTAAGGCTTCCATTATAGGAATAGGCATATGTCTATTTTGCTCAAAATGCCGATAAATATGTTCATCATAAGTCATACTAGAACCATTAACAGCCATCAACTCTTCCCAACTATATAATGACGAACGATAAGGATCATAAGGCAGTCCTTCAAACACAGGAAACAATTGTGCCCCCTTTGTTCGCAACATATCTTCTGTTTCTTTATCTTTAAATATACAACCTAAAAAAACAGCATTATCACACTGGTATTTTTGCCACGGAACCTCTGCTTCACTAAAGTCAACTCCCTGCACCACTTTTCCTTTTAAGTCATACGCTTCGTGACGCAAATTTAGGATCGTATCAATTTCAAATATAGTAAACATGCACAAGTATTTATTTTATTTTTATTTTTCTGGGAGTGCCCAAGCCGCAATGCAGCCTAGCTACAAGGTTCAAGCGAAGACGCTTGAACCAGCCAAACAACAGCACTGCGGCTTGGTCGGGCTTTCGGCTCATAGTTGCTTCGTAGAAAACTAGTTCAGCTATTCGCCTAGCAGTGTCTTCCGCTGTCAGCCCTGCTAGTCGAAGCTTCACAAAGTTTCTACTTCACCAAGCTACCGCCTCTATCCCTCACTCTTTATTGATGATTGGGTTGTTGAGTGATTGGGTGATTGGGTTGTTACTCTTTTACACCTGCATAGGTCAAAGCATCTCTAAGATCAAATAATAATGTAGCGGATGTAATATCTGTATCTGAATCATATTCAATCGCTAATTCTCGTTGTGGATATTTTCCACCAACAAAAACACTATCACTAAAATTAGCTTGGTGAATACATTCAAAATCAAATAACCAATTACGTACCAACATTAGATTTTCTTCATGGCAGTCTTCAAACTCTGTACAGGTTTCTTTTGGCAAGGTTAACAAAAACTGATCAATATGAGGGTAAATTGTTTTGGGCAAACCCGATTTCAAACGCGCACAGGTTTCTTCTTCTGCCAAGTTCAAATCGGCAACAGGTGGATTATCTTCCCCACATCTCACTAAAAGGAATAAACTAAGGGTTACATAACAAATAATACTTATTTGCCTCATAATAATGCTTTAACAATAAAAAATGATACTTTCCTTACTAAGTTAACAAGAATGTTGAGGATTGACAAATAGCTTGTTCACTCAAGCGAATTGCCTTATCTTTGTCCTCATAAATATCCATTTCAAAGAGTTGAACATTATGAGTGAAGATACAACAGTAAAGCACTTTGTACATTTCGAAATATCAGATGAGTTATATGAGAGAGTAACGAAACTCATCACGAAGGTTCGTGCATCCGATCGTCCGCAAAAGTATGAAAAAGAAATTGCGCAGGCTGTATTAGATTTGGTGGGAGTTGGCTTTCACTTCTTCTTTATTGATACCCTTAAAAAGTTAAACACAGGAGTCATTATTCAAAATACAGCAAAGATGGGTTTAAATACCTTGACTCGTAGTATGGGGATTGTCATCAAAAGGGTGGTCAAATCATTAAATAGGGAGCAGTTGATAAAAGCGACTGATATAATGGAGGAAATGATGGAGACGAAGGAGGTACCGATTTCCTAGGTGTCAGGTGTCAGGT
>JAHDHP010000200.1:5256-8386 GCA_020631245.1 Bacteroidota bacterium
AGGTGTCAGGTGTCAGGTAAAAAATTAAATTTTACTTAAACATTCTATAAGATTCTTATAAAAAATACCATTCCTTTGATTTATTATTTCTCAAAAAACTGACACCTGAATCCTGACACCTGAAACCTTTTATTCACTAAACACAAACCCCTTCGCTATCGCTTGTTTTCTAATGGTTTGAATAATTACTTCATCTAAGGTTTCCTTACCTAATTCTGCCCGCATTTCCTTTCGTTTTTGTTCGACAAAACTCCGACGTGCAACATCCAGCTTTTGTATTTGGCTTTTAATAGTTTCGCGTTTCGTTTTCATTTCCGATATATAATCACGACGCTGATCGAGTGTCATAGCGTGCATAATTTCAGGAAGATCTTTGGTAGCTACATCTTCTAATTTGACACGTCCCTCTTCTACCGCATCTACCAAATCCCAGATGGCATTTTTATAATTACTGGAAGCTTTGCTGATCACTCGTTGTGCTTGATTTGCTGCTCCATATGTTGACGCATTTGTATCTTGAATTACTTGCCTTTCTTTATAAAAAACACCTCTTTCTCCATAGTAAATATAGGTATCATTCAATGCATTATTGAGTCGGAGGATCTCTTTATCTTGAGGTGCATCAATATGAGATACGGTTTCATTTTGGTTGATATTGAGGTAATAGCCATTCCCTAAGTCAGCCCCTGATTTCCACTTTATATTTATTCCTTCCTCCATTTCTCCGCAAAAAACAGTATTGATCATTACGTCTTTATTTTTCGCCCTAAAACAAGCCTTTTGGTAATCCCATTTCCCTTGTTTGAAAGACTCATTGCCAGCAATAAAAATAATCCGCATATCGCTGTTTTGATTACTCCATTCAAGGCTATCAATAGCATTTTGGATCACCTGCCCACAATACTCTTGCCCTCCATAAGTCGTCAATTCAAATAATTTTTCGGAAATTAAATCAAGATCAGTGGTTAGGGGAGAAACTTGGCGAATATAGCCTTCTGCTCTTTTCAATCTATCATTTCCATACTCGTATAAGGCAATTTCCAGTTGTGGTGTATTTCCCTCATTATCTTTTGCACGGGTCAACTCATTAACCATTTTCCACAATTGGGATTTGGTTTGTTCTATTAAGCCATCCATACTATTGCTGGTATCGAGCAAAATGGCTAATTGTACTTTTTGAGAGGTCGTTTGTTGGGTCGTTTGGCTAATCGCTACTCCTGTTATGAATAGAAACAACAGGGATAAAATGGCTTTTTTCATGGAGAGACAGTTGTTGGGTGAATGGATGATAAGATAGCTGGGGAGTGACTGGATGATTGATACAAGGCATGCCTTGTCTTTACTTACTTAGTGAGTGTGATATATGATTTTATTTTTTTGCCGTTTTCATCTTTACGGAAGTAGACATACATTTTCTTATTGTTCTTCTTTTGATACACGATACGTTTAGGAAAGTTTGCCACTTCTTCTACGATTCTAAAGTCAAGCAACTCATCGGTTTGCTTTGATAATTGATAGCGCACAATACCTTGATCTGTATTGATATTATAATACCAAGTTCCCGCATCTTCTTGCAAGCTAATTTTCTCTTCATATACTACTTCTCCTTTGTATTTTGAAACAGTAGTAATACGATAAGCTCCTGATGGCATCTCTTCCCATGTTTCAGTATAACGAACTCCATTCTTAACATATTGCCATTTACCTGCAAATGTACTGAAGGCAGGTTTCACTATATCGTCTTCATCAATTTTCGGAATCTTATTCGTTAGTTTAGCGATATAGTAACGCGTATATTCATTTACTTTGGGCTTCGTTTTTTCTGCTTCTACCACAGGTGCCGCAGTCGTTTTCTTCTTTGCACTCGTAGCAGAAGTTGGTACTGCATCTTCGCGAACATTATCTTTCCCATCCCTAGCCGACTTTGACTTTTCAAGATTTCTCTTATCTGTTTCAGCAGATTTAAGCTGTGGAGCTGGAGGGGGCGGTGGCGGAGGAGCTGGCGCAGCGATCTCCATATTAGCACCTCTATCCTCATCAGAAGGGGCGGGTGGCGGTGGAATTATTAGTTCTTTGGAGCTACGACTTTTAGAAGCTGGAGGCGGAGGTGTTGGAAGACTCGTTGTTTGAGGAGTTGGTGCAGGTACTGGAGTTGGTTCGGGTATAGGAGCATTAATTGGTGCAGGTTTAGGAGCAGGTTTATTCTTAGCACCTCCTCTACTAGACCTTTTGATAGTAGGACTCATATCTACTTCCTCTTTCATAATTTGAGGCTTTACAGGCTCATCTTCCTCTACTATTTCCTCTGCTACTTCTTCTTCAACTATTGGAGCAGAAACAGGTACTGGCACCTCTACTACTTTTTCTTCTTTTTTTGGTTCTTCAATGATTTTTGGCAGGCTAATTACAGGAGGTTGATTCGTAGGAACAGGTGCCGAATTATATTGAAGAGAAGTTTCTTTTTGCTCTTCTTTTGATTCATCTACTTTACTCTTTTCTACTTGTTCATTTTTTTCAACCATTGTTTTTGCTACATCCTTGGCTCCTGTTACAGCCGTTTTTTTTGTTTGAGGTACCGGAGGAGCTTCAGATTTTACACTTGGCACATCTGCATTTTTATTTTTTGCTGTCACATTCTGAGCATCTTCATTCTTATCTACTGCGACTTCTGTTATTACGTCATTTACTTCTTGTGATAAGCCAAGCTCTGCTTTTTCACCTTCTACTTGTTCTTCAGCTTCTGCTTCTAATATTTCTTCTGTATCTTCTAAAGTGGTAGCATTTGCCGTTTCTAGTTTATCCATCTGCTGATCCTTCCGTTCTACTTGTTGGGCGGCAACTCCTTCTGTAGACATTTCTTTTTTCATTGCCATTGAGGCATCATCTCCTACATGCTGGGAACTAAACCAGGCAAGTGGCACTAGACATAGCAATACGACTGCCGCTGCTACCCAATATCGCCAACTAGCAATTTTGCGCACCGGTTTATTGGTGGGTAATTGTTTATCGAGCTGCTCCCAGAGTGCCTCGGACGGCATTTTATCGAACTGGTTTTGCCGCTCGTTAAACAGTTTTTCTATGTCTTCAAATTTCATTTCCATTTCTAAGACGTAAATTCAACATTTTGCAA
>JAHDHP010000201.1 GCA_020631245.1 Bacteroidota bacterium
TCTTAAGCAAGACAAGTTTATTAGCCATTATACATCGTTTATTATCGAATGTATCGCTTTTACAAAGGTATCACGCGAAAGACGATGGAACGATTTACGTTTAAACGTCCGACGAAACTACTTTTACCTTCCATTATACATGGTATTTTTATTCGACATTCAAATTTTGTCGCTCAACAATAAAGCTAAACGTCAAATCTGATAAGCTCATTCCGTCTACTGTTGCGTTCCAAGCCCCGTGACCTGCACCTTCTAAAGGGACAAGTTCATTGTAAATTCCTAGTGCGTCGTATATCTCTTTTAATTCAGTTGCTTCCGAAAAAGTAGTCGTAGGATTAGCGTCATTAGTGCCATGAGCCATGAATAATTCAGGGTCATTATTGTCATATTGATTCAATCCATATATCGCTTCAAACAGTTCCAATTTTACATTAGATCCCCAGAAATAAACCATACTTTTCACCACATAAGACTCGTTAAGATTAGTAGTGGAAAGTGTTGGGTCATCGGTAGTAAGTATTTCATCTCTAAAGTCTTCTTGATTTGAAATACCTAATGCAATAGTGGTAACTGCTCCTGCTGAAGCTCCGCCCACTGTGATGAAGTCGGTGTTAATATGATAATCATCCGAGTTAGCAACAATCCAACGAAGGGCAGCTTTGGTATCTCGTTGTGCGGCATACATCGCAATACTAGTCAGAACATCAGCTGGAGCTGATGCATTTTGGAGGCTGAAATCGATCCATTCTGTTGGAGCAATCCCCTTGTAAAGTAGTACTACATCTGCTGGTGTCATTCCTGAAATTGTTCCTAAATCCTCGACGGTTCTATAATCTACCGAAATAAAAACCCATCCTCTTGAAGCATAGTAATTAGCCATCGCTACAATCTCTGGCTTAGTTTTGGTGCCGCCTTGAAATCCTCCGCCATGGACGAACATAAATACAGGCCTATTTGTAGAATTATTATCGGGGGAGTAAATATCGAATAGTAGCGGCATTGCTTCAGTGGTCGTGCTCATACCATCACGGCTAAGCCCATCAGCATAAGTGATATTCTCCTCTACCAAAACTGGATAAGTGGATTCAGCTTTAACGATTGGTATATCATTGTCTGGTGTCATTGGTTCGTCTTCCTTACAAGCTGTGAATAGTAGGATGGTTATAACTATTAGATAACTTATTCTTTTCATGTTATGGTTTTCAAGTTTTTTATTTTGGTTTAATTTTCGCTAAAGCAGAAAATGTGCGAAGTACTAGGTACGAAGTGCGACGAATCATAATTTCGGAAAGCTTATTCTAAACGTCGTTCCCTTCTCACTTGTTTCATGAACCTCAATTTCCCCATTGTGCTTTTCCACAATTCGCTGGCAAATAGACATCCCTAGCCCCGTTCCTTTGTATTCAGATGCAGTATGGAATCTGCGGAAAGGAGTAAATAAGTTATCTAAGTATTCTTGTTTAATTCCAATCCCATTATCCGCTACAAAAACATGATGATTCGTTTGGTCGTTCTCTGCCCAAATAGTAATTTGAGGTTGGTGATCGGCTAGATCTTTAGGTTGGTACTTTAGTCCGTTTGAAATGAGGTTTTGGAATACGGTTTTGATAATAGGGGCATTCCCTAAAATTTGAGGAAGATTTTTCATTTCAATTTTTGCATTCTTATGTTGAATATCATACTGAAAAAGGGGGAGTGTTTGGGGAACCACTTCTTGGAGGTCAATGATCTCAAAAGTATAATCACTGGATTTGACCTTGGAATAAGTTAGTAAGTCTTCGATCAAAGCATTCATAGAACTGGCAGCAGCACTAATATAATTTAAATATTCAAGATGGGTCTTATTACCTGCTTCTTTTTTTACATCTCGCTCAATAAGTTGGGCAAAGGAAGAAATAGTACGAATGGGTGATTTGAGGTCGTGACTCATAATTTGGGAAAAGACCACCAGCTCTTGATTCTTTTCGGCTAATTTTTCTGCGTAAATTTCTTTCTTGATATATTTCTCTTCAAGTGTTTTATTCAACTTATGTATTTTCTCTTCCTGTCGTTCGATAAAGGTAGAAACGAGGAATGGAATTAATGTGAGTGTAAATAGTTGGGCAAATTTGATGATGTTTTCGGGATAATCGTAGGATATAATGATGCCTGGAATGAAAAAAAAGATAGCGCAAAATGCGACATATAAAATACGTCGTTTCTGATTGCGGATAAGAATAATATAAATGAGTTCAAAGCTCAATAAAAACCATAACGTCTTTTCGATGGGTATGTTTAAAATAAGAAGTAACCCAGAAAATATAATTGGAATACCATAGGAGGCCACCAAAATAGATAAGGTATGGTATTTCTTAACAAAACAATAGATGGCAAACACATAAACCGATATTTCGGCAAGGTTGACATAGGTAACCCAAATAGGAAAATTGAAGTACCTAAAAATAGTGACAAAGAAGTTTTGAAATAATAGTAAAACAACAATTAATAAATGAATATTTTGACTTAGTTCGGTAAGGGATTTGGTATTTTTCACCTGTGTAAAAACAGATAGTATGCTTCCAATGATGGGGATTTTACCAATATTCATGAGTTTTCGTTCTAGGAGATGATACTCGATTAGATATTTAGTATTGCATGTACATCGTTTACTTCAAAAATATAACCAAATGAGGTAGACGAATATAAATAATTTCACACCCACACCCAAACTTTTGCTTATGCCCATTAGAATAATTTTATTACTCCTTTTTTTCAGTGTTGCCCTCGCTTGTCGAGATAAAGTAGAAAAAGTGAATACCACAACAACTGAAAATGCTTCAGATAATGAGTCAGAATCAACAACAGAAAAGAAAGAAACATTTACGATTACTTTTGGCTCTTGTAATGACGAAGACAAAGCCCAACCTTTATGGAAGGATATTGTAGCCGAAAAACCAAATCTTTGGATTTGGTTGGGAGACAATATTTATGGTGATTCAGAAAATATGGGGGTTTTACAAAGGAAGTATGACAAGCAGAATAGTAATAAAGGTTATCAGTCTTTAAAAGCCCAAACGTCAATCATTGGTACATGGGATGACCATGATTTTGGAGTCAATGATGGGGGAAAAGATTACGCAAAGAAAGCAGAAAGTCGTGAATTGGCTCTTGATTTTTTAGGAGTTCCTGCTGATGCTGAAGTGCGAGCGCGAGAAGGAATGTATCAGAGTTATACCTACACATATAAAGAGGTGGTGATTCGCATTATTTTACTCGATACCCGTTATTTTAAAGATCACGTACAGAAAGGAGCCAATGGCTATATTCCTGATGAAAATGCGGATATTTTGGGTGATACACAGTGGGCTTGGTTGGAAAGTGAACTTAAAAAGAAGGAAGATGTTCTAATTGTTGCGAATGGCACGCAGGTGATTCCTACAGAACACCCCTATGAAAAGTGGGCAAATTTTCCGACCAGTCGCTCACGAATTTTAAGCCTACTAAGCCAAGATGATGCGGAAAAGATTGTCTTATTGAGTGGAGATCGTCATATTGGAGAAATATCAAAAATAGCCGTGAATGGAAAGGCTATTTGGGAGGTAACTTCGAGTGGTTTGACACATAGCTATGAAAGTGTAGGCAATGAACCGAATAAGTATCGAGTGGGAGCTATTATGTCGCAGTTGAATTATGGAGTTATCCATGTGGATGCAGATAAACAGGTGGAGTTGATTATTAGTGGGAGGGAAGGGAAGCGACATGAGGTACAACGTATAGATTAAAATAGAATAAATGAGAAGATTAGATAAGAAAAATAGAAATAGCATCTTCATCAAGATGCTATTTTTTATGGGTATATGGACGATCCTTTCTTGTGAGAAAACTCCTTCCAATCAAACGGAGGATTATACCTTTGAGGAAGGTATTTGGTTAGTAAACGAAGGAAATTTTAACTCAGGTTTAGGTTCTATCAGCTATATTAATACCAACGCAGATACGATCATGGAGCAGGTATTTGAACGGGTAAATGGGCGAAAGTTGGGCGATGTGGTGCAGTCTTTATATGTCGAAGATGATCGCCTATATATTGTGGTGAATAACTCCCAAAAAATAGAGGTCGTCAATCGAAGGGATTTTAAAAGTGTAGGTACTATTTCAGGGCTACATTCTCCGAGATATATCGAGCAGTGGGGGAGTAATGATGAATTAGTAGTCAGTAATTTCCGCTCTCCCTGGTTACAAATCATCAATCGGACTTCTTTGGTGGTAGTGGATTCCATAGCCATTGCCACAGCCAACCCTGCTACTTGTTGGACAGAGCAACTACTACGTATAAATGATGAATTGTGGATTGCTAATATGAAGGATGGACAAATTCAAATTGTTGAAGCGGGAAGCGAAAGCATTGATAGTATAGCTGTTGCCTTTGATCCTGGCAGTATGGTGATGGATAAAAATGGAGCTGTTTGGGTGCTAAGTAGTGGTGGTTTGTGTCCCATTTGTGAAATGCCTACTTTGGTAAAGATAGATGCGAACACTAAGTCAGTAGTAGCGACTTATTTATTTGAGGACGAAGGGAGTCCTAGCAGTTTGGTAGTAGATGAGCGTGGGGAGTATTTGTATTATTTGTATCAAGGAGGGATTTATAAAATGTCTATTAATGATATGACATTGGCGAGTACACCTTTAGCAGTATTGGAAGGTCGAAATCTGTATCGGTTGTCGTTTGCGGAAGGGAAACTTTGGGTATCAGATGCGGTTAATTTTTTGCAGCAAGGAAGTTTATTGCAAATAGATGTAGAAAGTGGAGAGGTGTTGAAGGTGTATGAGGGAGGGTTTATTCCGAGCGGAGTTTATTGATGGAGTGAGTAGAGACAAGGCATGCCTTGTCTGTACGAGTGAGTAATGATGCGTAAGGTTCATCCAATCATGAACCCACCCCTAACCCCTCCGAGGAGGGGAACTGCGTGAGGGATAGAGGCGGTAGCTTGGCGAAGTAGCCGCTTTTGTGAAGCAATACCTAGCAGGGCTGACAGCGGAAGACACTGCTAGGTATATGCTGAACTAGTGGCTAGGAGCCAACTATTAGCCGAAAGCCCGACCAAAAAGCAAAAAGCGCAGTAACCGTGAAACGGTTATTGCGCTTTTTGCTTTTTGGGCACGCCCAGAAAATGAGGGATTGAAGGATTGAGTTGTTGTGTTATAAAAAAAGTGCTTTATCGAAACATATCAGATTTAAAGCTTTGGTTAGAAACACAGGTTTACCCCTACTCAAAATCTGCCATGTTGAAATCTACAACTATGACCCTAGAAGTTCTTCTAGTTTTCTTTCTAGTGCAGAGCCGCGTAAGTTTTTAGCGACAATTTTTCCTTCGGTATCGAGTAAGAAAGTTTGTGGAATAGAAGTTACCCCATAAAGAGCAGCCGCAGAAGAACGCCATCCTTTTAGGTCACTTACATGTGCATCCCACTTGAGGTTATCTTGTTTGATAGCTTTTAGCCACTTATCTTTTGTTTTATCTAGTGATACGCTATATACTTCAAATCCTTTTGACTTATACTTGTCATAAGCTTTTACAACTGTTGGGTTTTCACGACGACAAGGTCCACACCAAGATGCCCAAAAGTCGAGTAATACGACCTTTCCTTTGAGGGAAGAAAGAGGAAGAGATTTTCCATCTGGGTCATTCAAATTAATATCAGGTGCTTCTGCTCCCGTTTTGGTTTTCTTTAAGCCAGATTTGCCACCAATATATTGTTCGTAAGCTGCGGTAAGCTTAGAATTAGGCATCTGCTTTTTCATGCGCATCACCTGCTTTTCAAATATGTCGAAGTTTTGATCTGAGATTTTGAGGCTATTGGTAGCGATATACCCTACAAATGGACTCGTAACCGTATCCGCATAATTCATGATGTCCTTTTCAGAACGATAGACCTTATTTTGAAGATTTGAAATGAATTGGCGTAATTGCATGTTTTCACTATCTCCCTCTACGGTGTAGTTGTTAATGTCTTGTGGATCAAAATCTAATTTGATAGTAGAGCCATTCTCTACCACCAAATAAATAGTGTTTCTAGCATTGGGGTAGCGAAGACTTACAATTGATCTTTCAGGAATAGTACCCGTCATTTCGTAAGTGCCGTCTCCTTGAACGAGGGCGGTATCAATGACGGTCAGATTTCTTTTGAGATCGACTAATTGTAACAATAACTGACTATTCTCATTTAGGTTACTAGCGTGCCCTTTGATAACATAACCATTACCGTTTTGTGCTGCGCTACTACCTTTATTCTTATCTCCTTTTTTGTCGGCAGTAGTGGTTGTTGTTCCATCGTCGGTGGCTGTATCATTACAACTTGTGAAGGAAAAACAGACAGCTAGACTCAATAAACTAAGGATTATTACCTTTTTCATGGATTTATTTTTATACTTTTTTAACAGATTTTACAGGAATTTGCAGCAAATATAAAGTTTATATTCTGTAAATATGATAGTGATGAACATAAATATGCTGTTCACATCTTGACTAAATAGGATTTATGTTAGTTAATTATTTGATGAAAGCCGTTCTTGTAAAAGCTGTTTGGTGATCTTAGGATCGGCCTTGCCTTTAGAGGCTTTCATCACTTCTCCCATAAACAAGCCAATTAAGCCTTTCTTACCGTTTTTATAGGCTTTTACCTTATCAGGCATACGGTTTAGCACCTCTTCTACCAGATTGCTTAAAAACGCATCATCAGACTCTATCAAGAGGTTCAATTGTTGTGCCATTGCTGCAGCTTTTTGTGTGGGTTGTTGTAGCAAAGCAGGAAACAATTGTTGGCTTGCAATAGTGAAATTTATCTTCTTCTCATCAATTAACAAAATGATCCCTGCAATTTGTTTAGGAGGTATGGGGAAGTCGCTCATCGTTGCTTGTTCGCGATTGAGCCATGATTTAATAGGTCCAGTCATCCAATTTGCGGCAGATTTTGCGTTTTGGGTATGCTGCATAAGTTCATCAAAATAGGTCGCCATTGCTTGATCGTCAATCAAGATATTGGCATCGTAGGCCGACAATCCTAGTTGTTGTGTATAGCGTGCTAGTAATTCTTCTGGAAGTGCTGGTAGTTTGGCTTTGATTTGGGCAATTTCTTCGTCGGTAATGACAATGGGCGTAATATCAGGTGCCGGAAAATAACGATAGTCATGTGCCATTTCCTTCGAACGAAGGGCAAAGGTAGTGCCTTTATTGGCATCAAAACTACGCGTTTGCATCACTACTTCCCCACCACTTTCTATCAATTTAATCTGTCTTTTTGCTTCGTATTCGATTGCTTTTTTGAGGAAGCGCAACGAATTCAAATTCTTAATTTCGGTTCGTTGACCTAACTTTGTTTCTCCTTTTAAACGAACTGAGACATTTGCATCACAACGCAAGCTCCCTTCCTCCATATTCCCATCACAAATATCGAGATACTGTACTAAACGACGTATTTCGGCAAAGTATTGATAGGCTTCTTCACCACTTCGAATATCTGGCTCTGATACAATTTCTACTAATGGAACACCTGCTCGATTAAGGTCGATTTGCGAGTAGTGTGGGTCTTGGTCGTGTGTGCTTTTTCCTGCATCTTCTTCGAGGTGAATATGATGGATGCGAATTTTCTTGGGGGTATCATTCACTCTAATTTGTAGGTAGCCCTCTTGGCAAATAGGCGTGCTAAATTGGGTGAGTTGATAACCTTTGGGTAAGTCGGCATAAAAATAATTTTTACGCGCAAACTCATTGTACTTTTGGATACGACAATGGGTTGCTAAGCCAATTTTTATGGCGTAGTCAATCACTTTTCGATTAATGAAGGGTAGGGTGCCAGGATGCCCTAGTGTGATATAGCTCGTCTGGCTATTTGGATTGGCTCCAAAGGTAGTCGCATCAGGTGCAAATATTTTGGATTTCGTTTTTAATTGCGCGTGGACTTCTAGTCCGACGACGGTTTCGTATTTGTCAAACATAAAATTACAATGAGTGATTTAGTGAATGAGTGATTTAGTGAATGAGTGATATTATTACATCTTTTATTCACTCATCCACTCATTCACTCATTAATTACAGTGTTTCTACTAACTTCTCTGCTTCACTAATGGCCTTATCAATCCCCTGTGGGTCTTTCCCACCAGCAGACGCATAGAACGCCTGTCCGCCACCTCCGCCTTTGATATTTTTAGCGAGGTCGCGAATCATTTTACCCGCATTCAACTCCTTTTCCTTCACCAATTCATCATCAAACATAAGTGTTAGGTGCGCCTTTTTGTCAATTTCTGCTCCGATGACCAAAAAGAGATTGTTCACTTCTTTGCGTAGGTCGAAAGCGATTTTCTTGACCATTTCGGCATTTTTTACATCCAAGTTAATGCCAATGA
>JAHDHP010000202.1:0-5998 GCA_020631245.1 Bacteroidota bacterium
GCCTGCAACTCTATAGAACAACAAAGCAGCAAAGTACAAATAAATGCATTTACCCATAAATGTTTAGTTCTAAGTTTGGGGATTTTAATTTTTCGTATCAACGAGCATTGATTTGCCCATTTATTAAGTAACCTTTTTTTCATAGCAATGTAGTAGTTTAAGGTAGTTTTTTATTAAATAAGATAGGTTAAATGACAATAATCAATACATACTTATAGCTGCCATGAATAGCCCAAAACAGCTAAACATAGACAGATTCAACAATATATACTTGACTACTATTTAAGGGAAAATGCTAATATGAAAATAATCGGTTGGTGCTTTCTTTACAGACAAATCTTGACCAAACAACATGCCAAGTAATATAACGTGACAATATTCTTGCAATAAATTAATATTTATCATTAAACCAAGAAAAAAAGAGTCATAAAATCATGATTATCAATCAAAAATAAAACAAAACTGGAACAACTTATTCAAAAAAAGAAGGCTTGACTTATGGATTTTTTTACTACTTTTAATTTATAACTGATGTGATTTTTTGAAAAAAAGACGCTTTATTGAGTTTCGAAAACATTTTACCCTTTTCAATTACATTTTATCATCAAAAATTGCAAAGATTTTCATAATGGATGTGTATTGTTATACACTTTAGAGGCAAAAAATACAAATAAGTCATTGTTTGGTAAGAGGCTTTAGGTTTTCATTAATAATTCTTGGGCGTACCCCCTTTTTGCTTTTCAGATGCCCCCAGCGAAGACGCTGGTGGGAACATCAAAAAAGCAAAAAGGGGTCGGGCTATTCGTTTGTAGTTGCCTTACAGAAAATATGTTCGGCTAATATGCTGGCAGTGTCTTCCGCTGTCAGCCCTGCCAGCATAAGCCTCACCATATTTCTGTTACGCCAAGCTACCACTACTATCCCTTACGCATCGGCGCATCGGCGAGAGAATATATTGGTTTTAAATTATCTTACTTAAAACGGGTTGCATTCTCCCATTTGTCAGTCCTAAAAGATGAAGCGGGTAAAAGATAAGTATCGAATAACGTTCCTACTACCCAATTACTCCAACCATAACGCACAGCAACTGGATTAGGTACAAGATCACTTCTAACTACTACATTACTATGTTTTACAATTCTTGCTATGGCTGGATAAAATACCCGATCCTTCCCTGCTATTTCAAATCCTTTCAATTCACCATCTGTATATAAACCTCTTTCGGCATTTTCAAAACTTAATACAATTTCATCACCTTGAACTTTATGAGATTTATAAAAAGGAGAAGCATAATCGACCATATGAAAACCATAGGTTTTGTTAAGAGCATGATATAATAAACGATCAGCAACTTCCTTCTTATTAGGCAAATGTATCAAATATTCTTTTCCTATATCCATTGTAATCACAATGCCTGAATTGGGAATCAAATCCAAACATTGCAACTGTGCCTCTCGCATAAATGCTGAATTATCAGTTGTATGATAAATTTCGTGATTGTCATACCAATAGGGAGATATTTGGACATAATAAAATGGAAAGTCGCCAATATTCCAACGACTACGCCAATCCTTCACCATTGAAGGAAATAACTGTTTATACTTATTGGGTTTCTTATGATCCGATTCACCTTGATACCATAATGCGCCTTTTATAGTATAGGGTATAAGTGGATGTATCATGGCATTGTATAGGGCTGTCGGAATTTGCTTTGTTTTTTTGGTAATATCAACCTTTTCTATGTTTAACTCCCAGTAATTATTAATCATTTCTTTACTTATCCATGCCTGTACAACACTTCCGCCCCAAGAAGTCTGAATGATTCCTACTGGCACATCCAATATTTCTTGTAATTGTTGCCCATAAAAATAGGCTAAAGCACTAAGCTCAACTACTGTATTTGGAGTAACTGCTTCCCAAGCCCGAAATTCTTTAACATCTTTTAAAGGAGTTTTAGAACCATTTGCCTGAACTATAAAAAATCTTAAATTAGGATTATTTGCTTTTGCAATAGCCATATTAGCACCCAATACTGGTTGTCCAATATACCCTTTAATAGGTTGTTCCATATTTGATTGTCCAGAACAAAGCCATACTTCACCAAAAACCACATTCTCTAAGGTAATCGTATTTGATGCTCCTTTTATATTGATAGTTTGTGCTTGCTTGTCATTCGTTGTTTGCACTTCTACTCTCCAATTGCCCTCCTTGTTTGCGCGTATATCTAAAGGTTTCTCTAACCAAGACGTTTCAATTTTTATTTTTTCGTTTGCATCTGCCCAGCCCCAAAGCACCACTGTAGTATTTCGCTGCAACACCATATTTGAAGATACAATTGCTGGAAGTTTCACTTCTGCTTGCATATACTCTACAAAAACTAAAAGTATTACTACTAACCATAAAACAGAGGTATTATTTGGCACATTCATAAGCAAAAATTAAACTTTTAACAATATCATTTATCATCTATCAATTCTTAGTTCAGTACAATAAATATACGTTTTACCAAGCTGACCTTTTATCCAGTTTTTCTCTCGTTTTGTTATATCACTCGAATAATTCATTAAGATATAGCCGCTCTTATCTTTATTTTGCGCAATTCCTGGAAAAGCAGTATCTCCAGTGCTTTTAAAATCCTTGAGATGTTCCCATTCCATTGCAACTTTATCTAGTTTAAAAATAGCCGTTTTCTTTTTGGTAAAAGAATATCGAATTAAGTTTCGTCGAGGCTTATTGGGTTTTCTAACATATCTACCATCTCCATCCATATTGCGACGTGCTACTAAGAATATATCCCCTTCATCCTCAAAAATAAGAGAACTATCGTACTTAAAAATAGAATGTTTAACTTTCCATTTGTCTAGTGAGTCTTTGGATGCAAAAAAGGTATAAGACCCATCAAATTCGGAACGAGCAACTCCCCAAATATTACCGCTTTCATCAAAAATAAACTCTCCTTCTCCTATTCCTTCTGGGTGCAGTATTTGTGGAGCTTCACTAATAGGCTCAAAGTCATGTCCATTGGTACTTGTAAAAAGGCGTAAATCCACGGGAGCATTGTTATAGGCATTTTTGCCATAATAAGCAGAAAGATAAAGGAGTCCTTTATGTACTCGCAAACGCCAGGGCACATAGCCATCCAAACTTGTTGTTTGATGATCTTTCCACTTTCCTACTTCATCTAAATAAGTATAGTGTAGATGCTTTGGTTCGAATCGCAACATACGACTTCCTCCTTCAAAAAAATACAAAAATAGCTTCTCTTGAAATGCTACAAAACGTGGCTCTCGCATATCACTATTTACATGAACTTCCCATTCATAGTCCCAATTCTCCAAATCGGTAGAACTGATCACATATATCATTACTTTTTTGGAAGCAAAATGATTGGGAGCGGTTCGAAAGGCCAAGTAATAGCGATCTTGATAAAAGGTAAAATCTAAGTTATTGTTTGCTTTCTGAACCTTTAGCTCTTTGGGTAAATTGGGAGATGGAATGACCACCTCCCAATCAGTATTGCTAACTGTTTGTGCAGAAATGGAAGAGAAGCCGCCTACTAATATCAGAAAAAGTAGTTTAAGGCATATTTTTTTCATAAAACTCGAAGAAATCATCAATTCTAAATATTTTTCTTAAATTCAGTTCATAACAAAAGATTAAAATTGTTATTCGAAAAATGTCAATAATGGTTTTATGGTTACTTAGAGGCTCTCTTAAACGGTTAGTGGTAAGCTATAAAATAGTTTTGTATTATCCAATAGATACGATACTTTTGCAAGGTTATTATAATTCAAACTACACTATTCTAATCATCAAAATTCATACAGATGGATATTCAAGAAATTGCTAATAAATTATATGAGTACTGTTCACAAAACAAATACGAACAAGCGCATCGAAATCTTTATAGTAAAGACGCTACTAGTATAGAACCTCCTCATTCTCAAAACCCAGGTGTTATTGAAGGTATTGACAACATTATTCAGAAAGGAGATATTTTTCAAAGTATGGTGGAGGAATATCATGGTGGCTATGTGAATGAACCAAAAGTGTATGGCACTTATATTACGATGGAAATGGGAATGGATGTGACGATGAAAGAAATGGGACGCATGAAAATGGATGAATTGGTTGTCTATTTGGTGAAAGATGGTAAAATTGTCTCGGAGCAATTCATCTATTAATTGATGAATTAAAAATGCCCACTGACCTTTTCAAGTCAGTGGGCGTAAAAAGCTGTCTTATTCTACCCTAATGATAAGAATAGGATGTGAAATGAGTTGACTGTTATTTTTTAGCATGATATGGTAGACTCCCGTCCTGATACCAAGTGGCAACTTCCAGTCAATTTTTTCAGTTGTCGATCCTTCTAATTCGAATCGCTTTATTTCTCGTCCCATCAAATCAAATACTTGCAAGATTGTTTCTCCTTTTTGCAAGCCCTGAATATCAATAAACATTCGATGTGATGTTGGATTTGGATATGCTTCCAATTGAAGAGGCACCCAAGTTCTATCTATAATAGGTTCTTCTTCTTTAGCAAGTGGATTGTCACTAGAACTATTCTGTGTTACTTTCGCGGCAGGTCCAACACATTCTAGGTCACAAGTAACTGCATGGATAGCGATCCATATCTGCCCACTATTCAGACAATCACCACTACAATCATCAACCGTATAGTTTGCCTCATTATTTATATCATATCCACATGGGAATTGGCCTGGTGCGGCTATACACCTTGATCTCTTTTTAGGTAAAGGTGTACATCCAATCCACACATGTACTTCTGATAAGAAATGATCGCCATCAGTAGTTTCTACGATGATTTCTGGCTCCATTCCCGCCACATAATTAACCTCTACTGTTCCAACAAGGTCTCCTGTACTACCAGTAGTTTGACAAAGTCCCGGTGCTCCCTCTAGCAGATCAAAGGTATACGAACCAGGTGTAATAGGAGTAGTAAAGCCCCACTGAAGTTGTCCTGCATTTCTACAATCTTTATCTAGCTCATTAAAGCAAACGCTCTTATCTTTTAAATAAGCCCAAGAGGTTCCACATTCTTCATTAACCACATAATTACACTCACTTGTACAACCTTTGGAATCTGTTATGACCACTGAGTATGTTCCACCTGAAGTCACTAAATAAGAATCATTGACAGCCCCTGCAATTACACTACCATTCCGCTTCCATTGGTAGGTATAGCCAGGTGTGCCTCCCATACCAATTACCTCTAATAAGACCGTAGCTCCATCACAATCATCATCACTAGAAGCATAAATCATACAAGTTGGATCTGGATACTCTGTTACTGTATAATGGCAAGTAGAACTACAGCCTTTATCATCAGTGACGGTTACCGTATAAGTTCCTGCACTAACTGTCACCACTGTACTTGTTTCATTACTTCCATCACCATCCGTATCTACATTCCATTCGTAGCTCAAGATGCCTGTTCCACCAGAACCACTAACTGTTAATTCAGCACTACCACCTTCACAAACTTCACTATCACCACTGATACTACATGTAGGCTTTGGATTTTGAGCAACATGGTAATTACAAGTAGCGTAACAACCTTTCGCATCGGTGACAGTTACAGTATAATTTCCAGCTCCAACTGTCACCACTGTACTTGTTTCATTATTGCCATCGCCATCTGTATCTACATTCCATTCATAAGTTAACAAGCCTGTGCCTCCTGAACCAAGTACCGTTAGTGTAGCACTTTCTCCTTTACAGATTTCACTTGCCCCCATGATACTACAAGAAGGATTGGGATTTTCACTAACATGATAATCACAAGTAGAGGTACAGCCTTTATCGTCGGTGACAGTAACTGTATAATCACCAGCACCAACTGTTACCATTGTACCTGTTTCATTATTGCCATCGCCATCCGTATCTACATTCCATTCGTAGGATAAAGTACCTGTACCGCCTGAACCACTAACTGTTAATTCAGCACTACCACCTTCACAAACTTCACTATCACCAC
>JAHDHP010000202.1:6098-8352 GCA_020631245.1 Bacteroidota bacterium
CCATCGCCATCCGTATCTACATTCCATTCGTAGGATAAAGTACCTGTACCGCCTGAACCACTGACCGTTAAGTCTACACTCCCCCCTTCACAATACTCAGTGTCTCCACTTATGGTGCAACTTATTTGATTGTTTTCGATGATGGTAAAATCACAAGTAGAACTACAGCCTTCTTCATCGGTAACTGTTACTGTATACGTTCCTGCACCAACTGTTACCATTGTACCAATTTCATTATTGCCATCGCCATCCGTATCTACATCCCATTCGTAGCTCAAGACGCCTGTACCGCCTGAACCACTGACTGTAAGATCAGCACTTCCATCTATACAGACCTCACTATCGCCACTAATGGTACATGTAGGAGCATCCAAAACACTTACATCGATACTACACTCAACAAAGCCCCGAAAAGGAGGATCATCGTCTTGTGTGCGAGTGGAAGTAATTTTTACACTCAAGGTAAACATACCACTTGAACCCGTTAGAACATTGACACATTGGTCGGTATTTGATCCTTGTATCATTGCATCTCCTGAAACGATCCACTCATAACTGACCATCATATCACCATCCATTTGGTCGGCTGCACAAAACAGATTTACAGAGCTTCCACAAACAGGATCAGTAGGAGATAATGCACAACTTAATGGATCTGGAATTTGCCCAAATTGTTTAAAAGGAATCGTTTGGTTACCCCCTGGTACTGCAAGTGGATCAATAGGCATATCATTGATATCAGTCAACCGTACAGCTTGTAAATCAGCTTGTAAGTTTCCTGTTGGACCTGAAGCAGGATCACAGGTCAAACGCACATCAATTCTAACAATAACTTGCTCCGCTCTCTCCAAATCATCAACTATAATCGTACCTGTCGTAAGTGCCCCTGGCACATATACGTCTCCATTACCTCCACCAGTTGATGGGCAATCTGTACCTGTACACTCATTGATCAAAGTAGCCGTACTTCCATTGTCACCAATATTTCCATCTTCGGAGGTATTCTCTCCTGCAATTAAGTCCTCAATAGGATCGTAATTTACTTCTACATTTACAATATCGGTTATTCCTACACCTGCTTGCCCTGTTGTATTCGCAAGAAATTCAACATCAAGTTCCAATGTTTGGGGAGCATCATCATCGGCAGATTGTGTATCGTCAACGGTAATTGCTAGAAAATAGGTAACAATGTCACCACAAGCAAAATCGCCTGCCTCTAGCGACTCTACTGTATCATCATCTACACCAATCGTTCGATCATCATAGGCTCCACCACCAGTATTATGATTATAAGACTGGGGAGCTGCGGCAATAAAATCAATAGAAAAATCGCCATCAGCAGGGTTACATACTGTTATATGATTAAGTGAAGCAACTGCTGTATTAAAAGAATGCAGCAGAATGAGTAGAAGGAATAGCAATGCTTTAAATAAGATGGAAGCTCTATACTTATAAATGTAATTATTTTTAGAGTACTTTATTGGATACTCATTTACAGCATTGAGTAAAGGTTTAGTTTTCATTGGTAGTAATTTAGGTTTAGTAAAAGGTTTATTAAAAAGGCATTATACAAAATAACCATTAGCTATATGATTGACATACTTCTCCCGATATGCTAGAAGCCTTGACCCAAAGCACGCATCACAAAACAAATAAAAATACTTCACATAAGTACATAGGACATTCATTGCCTAAAAAGAAGACATCAAGATACAAGTTTAGCATAAATGCTAAATTTGCAAATATTAATAGTTAGAGGATAAAATTTATGATAGGGCGGATAAAATTGTTAAAGAGGAGGCTTTCTTAACATAACATTTCCAGGGAGATGATAACATTATCATTAATTTTAATGAAAGTAAATGATATTTTCCTTTTTTCCAAAAAATCATGCAAAAAAATAATAATATTTTCCGATTTCCTTTGATTGGCAGCTTGCGTGAGGGATAGTAGTGGTAGCTTGGTGAAATGGATGCTTTGTGAAGCAAGGACTAGCAGGGCTGACAGCGGAAGACACTGCTAGGACTATGCTGAACTAGCAGCCATGAAACAACTACAAACGGATAGCCCGACCTGAAGCAGGGATTGAGGGACTATGGGATTGGGGGATTGGGTTGCGTTTCGCGCTCATTGAATCAATCCCATAGTTCCCGAAGACCTGTGGAAGGGCACGCCCAGTTATTGATGATTGGATGACGGGATGATTGGGTGATTGGGTGATTGGATGATTGGATGATTGGGTGATTGGATGATT
>JAHDHP010000203.1 GCA_020631245.1 Bacteroidota bacterium
GCAGCTATTCGTTTCTTCCAAGAAAATGCTGATGAATTTCAAATTGATCCCGATAATATCTTCATAGGTGGTAGTAGTGCTGGTGCTTTTGGAGCTGTACACGCTGGTTTTTTAGATGATGATGAACGTACAGCAGACTTGCCATCTACTTTTGCACAATACAATATTTTTAATATTGAAATTGCTGCCGACCTTGGCCCCTTAATGAGTATACCTGTTACCAAAGTCAATAGCATTACTGCTAGTAGTATCAACTTAGCAAGTGGAACCGTACCAGGAAATAGCCATTCAGGACGTCCTCGTGGTGTTATTTCGTGTTGGGGAGCAGTAGGTGATCTCAATTGGCTAGACAAACGAGCAGATAGCCCTGATGTGCTTATTTTTCATGGACAAGCGGATGATATTGTACACTCGGATTGTGTAGCTCCATTTTCTACCTTATTTTTTGGAGCTGCTGGAGTCATAATCAATGCTCCCGTTACTTGTGGTGGGGAGGAAATGGATGATGTACTAGCTGCCAATGGAGTTTATGTAGAGTCTAATATTGAACCAGGAGAATGGCATGAGTACTGGGGAACACTCAATGGTGATTTTGACAACGATTTTTTGGTCAATGGAATTGGTGGCTTAGGTCCTGATCCTGTTTTCTGGCCAGAGTTAATTAACAAAACAGGGATGTTTGCCTACACGCGAATGGAACCTGCCCAACCAACTATTACGGGTGATAACCAGGTGTGTCAAGGGGAAACCGCCACTTATACAGCTCCTTCCTCAGCAGGTTCACGATGGTGTTGGGATATTTCTGGTGGAACAATCGTATCTTCTGATCCAGAAGCTAATACCATAGATGTGCAATGGGGCACGGGTCCAATGGGTACTTTAGAAGTACGAGAAATCAATTGCTTAGTGGTCGAAAGTCAGTGGTCGAATACCTATAATGTGACTATCACCACAGTCAATACGCCTAGTTCCATTACAAGTACAAGTGTTACTAATAATGCAGCTACTATTTCATGGGCAAATGCTTCTGGTGTTAGCTTTGAAGTGGATTTTCGACCTGTTGGTAGTACTACTTGGACAACCGTAAATGCTACGACAAATACCACTACCTTAAATGCTTTGAATCCTTGTACAGAATATGAGTATCAAGTACGAGCAGTTTGTTCTCCTACCATTGCAAGTGCCTATGCGGCAACACAGACATTTATCACAGGTATTGATCCTACACAGGTACCTACTTTAAATGCAGCAAGTATCAATTCCATCAATGGAGATGTTACTATTACTTGGGGAGCTATTAGCGGTTTGAGTTATGAATTAGAATATAAACCTACGGGTATTGGAGGTGCTTGGCAGTCCGTAAGTGTGAATTCAACAACGTATACGATTAGTGGACTACAATCTTGTAAAGAGTATGAATATCGTATTCGAGCGATTTGTATTGCTAGTGGTTCCACCACCAATTATTCTGCTAGTCAAACCTTTACTACTGAAATAGATGCAGGTGCAGTACCGAGTGCCTTAACAGCTACGCCAAATGCTAGTAACAATACAGCAACAATCAATTGGGGCGCGAGCGGAACAGGAATTAGTTATGAGATTGAATACCGTATGTTACCTCTTGGAACTTGGCAAACGATAACGAGTACAACTAATAGTACTAGCCTTACAAATTTAGCAGCTTGTGCTACCTATGAATATAAAGTAAAAGCCGTTTGTGCCTTGTCTAATACCTCTACTACTTTCTCTTCTACAGAAAGTTTTACAACCGATATTGATGCGAGTGCGATACCTAGTGGATTATCAGTTACACCCAATGCAAGTACTAGTTCTGCAACAATCAATTGGACATCAAGTGGAGCAGGTATTACTTATGAAATAGAATATCGGATCAACCCTTCCACTATTTGGTCATCTCTTACTAGTACTACCAATAGTATAAGCATTTCCAATTTAGATCCCTGTACGATGTATGATTATCGAGTTAAAGCTATTTGCGATGCTTCCAATTCGGCAACCGCCTATACAGCTATTGAAAGCTTCATTACAGATATAGATGCCAATGCCATACCTAGCGGATTAAATGCGACTCCTAATATTAGTGCTAATACTGCTACTATTAATTGGATCGTAAGTGGAGCAGGGCTTACTTATGAAATAGAATATCGAGAGCTTGGCAGTAATACTTGGCAGTCAACAACTAGTACAAGCAATAGTGTGACCCTGTCGAACTTAATGGGATGTACAAGCTATGAATATCAAATAAAAGCAGTTTGTACCGCGTCTAGTTCTTCCTCTTCTTTTTCTGCCATACAAACATTTACGATGGATATTGACCCCGCTCAAAGTACCGCGATTACTGGATTATCGGATGATGGCGCAGGAGGAGTAAATATTAGTTGGGGAGCAATAAACAATGTTAGTTATGAAGTAGAATACCAAATAACGGGAAGTAGTACTTGGCAGACTGTAAATAGTACTGTTGCCAATACCTCTATTACAGGATTAGGTAGTTGTGAAAGTTATGACTTTCGAGTGAGAGGTGTTTGTACTTTAACAGGTTCAATGACTGGATATAGTGCTATTAAGACCTTTGTGACTCCGATTGATATGACGATCAGTCCACAGAATGTTTCAGCAGCTTTCGATGTCGCTACAAACGATGTAAATGTTGCTTGGTCGTATCCAGCCAGTGATAATATCAGTTACCTCGTCCAATATCGCATTGTCGGATCTAATAACTGGCTCACGACGACAAGTATAGGTTTATCAGCAACCTTACCTATGTTAAATACCTGTAATGAGTATGAAGTAGAGGTGATAGCTGTATGTGATCTTTCCGCTACTAGCTCTCCTGCTTCTGTAAGTACAACTGTTTATATGCCCTTATCTAGTGCGCAAGCTCCTTCTAACCTAATCGCAGCACCTAATGCCAGTACTGGAAACATAGATCTCAATTGGTCGAGTACTACTACAGGAGCTATATTTATTATAGAGTATCGTGAAGTAGGCGCAAGTACTTGGCAAACTGCCACTTCAACTAGTACTAGTTATAGTTTGCCCCAATTAGAAGGTTGCTCCGAATACGAGGTACAAGTGTTTGCCGCTTGCGATGCAAATGGAACAGGGGCGACCCCTTATTCTAATATAGCCTCTTTTTCTACCGGAAAAACAATTGTAAAAGTAAAAGCCCTCTTAGAAGGAACCTATGATGCAGGGGGATTAATGCGTAACGATTTAGTACAAGAAAACTTAGTATCTTTAACCCAGCCCTATAATACTGCTCCCTGGAATTATACAGGTACAGAAAGCCTAACTAGTTTTCCTACTAATGTTGTGGATTGGGTGATTATCGAAATTCAAGATGCGAGTAATAACTTTGTAACCAGTACAGCCGCTCTCTTATTACAAGATGGTAGTATTGTTGATTATAATGGAACCGTTACGGATGGAGTCGAATTATGCGGATTAGCTGCCAATACACCTTATCATATTGTGGTACGTCATCGCAATCACTTAGATGTAATGAGTGCCAATCCAATTAATCTTCCTAACACAAGTGTATATGACTTTACCTCCAATGTCAACCAAGCTTCAACTGTTGGAACTACCGTCGATCAATTAGTAGATGTCGGTGGTTTCTTTGCCCTACGTGCAGGCGACTTCGATGGAGATGGGTTTATATTAGTAGGGGATTATAATAATGTATACCTGATAGAATCTTCTGCCGTAAACCAATACTTACAAGGTGATGTGAATATGGATTCCAATGTAACTGTTGCTGACTTTAATATATATCAACCAGCAGTTTCTATTAGCGCAGTGAGTGCAGTGAGGTATTAATAGGCTAGACTAATTAAACGTTCTAAAATTTTCAACGTCTAAAACTCGTTAAACACTGTACCCTGATACTTTTTAACACTTATAGAACCTAATAAACATGAAAAAAATAACCGCAATCCTAACATTGGCAGTCCTTACTTTTTTTGTTGGACAGCAAAATGTTCAAGCCCAAAGTAGTCTCCAAAAACATGCAGAAGAAAGAACACAAGGTGTTAGTGGAGATGAAGGTAGTAATAGTATAGAATCCAGTATGGATGGAGTTGTTACTAGAAATAAAGGTAAGAAAAATAAAAAAGCTGCATCAATGAAAGATGTTGTATCTACTAAAAAACCAGCAACTCCTCAAAATCGTGGTACGAATATGAGAAAAATGCCTCAAAAACAAGTACCAGCAAATGTGCCTAATCGTACACTTCCTAGTGATAGAAAGACGAAAACGATTCCAAATAATCAGCCAACTCGCACAACTCCAGCTCAACCAAGCCCTAATGGCCGATCAACAAGAACACAACAAGTTCCTAATAACAAACCAACTCGTACTATACCTACTAATAAGGCTCCACAACATGTGCCTAGTAGGACGATTCCAAATAATCAGCCAACTCGTACTCAGCCAGCACCAACAAACCGACCAACAAGAACACAACCAGTTCCTAATAGTAACCCAACGAGAAAAACGACTCCTACACAAACACATACGCAAGGACCTAAACGTTCTACTGAAGGAAAACCTCATGCTATACCAAATGGTGGAGGAAACAATACCCGTCCAGTACCTAATGCAAGCCGAACTAAATCAACAACAACTTCAAGAGCTACAAAGACAACTCCTGTAAAAGGGAAAACACGTGTAAAGGTACGTTCAAGTAATAATAAAAAAGAGGCTCCTAGACAAGAAGGAGAAATCAATAATGGACGCAATATGCCTACAGCTCCTGCAAATGGTACCAGAAGAGTAGATACGAATGGAAAAGGAGTAAACTAATTAAGATATGATTGAAATTATAAGAATAATTTAATTATAGTTACTTAATTTTTTAGATTCGCAAGTATCGACTAACCTTAGTCGATACTTGCGTTTTTTTATTTATACGATGATACAATGAGTCAAACAACAATTACACAACCAAAACCCTCCCCTAAAAAAAGCATACTAAGCCGATTATTCAAATATGCATTAATCGGTATTGGTTTACTAATACTCCTCTTTTTTCTGTTCTATTTTGCAGTACTTTTAGGACTGTTTGGTAGGTTGCCAAGTACCAGTGAGTTACAAGCCATCCGCAATCCTGTTGCTTCTGAAATATATTCTGCTGACAATGTCTTATTGGGTAAGTTTTATATGGAGGATCGCTCGAATGTGGAATATGAAAATATCTCACAAGATATTATTAATGCTTTGGTTGCTACAGAAGACTCTCGTTTTTTTGAGCATGGAGGAGTAGATACCAGAAGCTTATTGCGCGTATTGGTAAAGAGTGTGTTAATGGGTGATGGTAGCTCTGGTGGAGGAAGTACCATAAGCCAACAACTAGTGAAAAACTTGTATAAACGAGAACGAAATTATGGTAAATTATCAATAGTCGTCACCAAAATGAAAGAGGCACTCATTGCCCGACGACTGGAACGAACCTACACCAAAGAAGACATCCTTGCCTTATATCTCAATACGGTGCCATTTGGTGAACGTGCCTTTGGAATTGAAACAGCCTGTGAACGTTTTTTTAGTGTCACCCCTGATTCTATTAGTCTAGAGAATGCTGCCACTTTAGTTGGAATGCTCAAAGCTCCGACTTACTATAGCCCACGTTTAAATCCTGAACATTCTACAAAACGCAGAAACTTAGTGCTACAACTGATGAGCAAAAATGGATACATTAGCCAGGGATTGGCAGATGCTACCAAGAAAAAGCCGCTGATACTGAAATACAATCGAGTAAAAGAGTATGATGGTATCGCTACCTATTTCCGCAAAGAGCTTAAAAATGAACTCAAAGAATGGTGCGCGAATAATACCAATGCAAATGGAGATCCCTACAACTTATTTACCGATGGCTTAAAAATCTACACGACCATTGACTCTAAAATGCAAGAAATGGCAGAAGGAGCAGTAGCAGGTCATATGTCGGTACTACAAGAAATATTTGAACAACACCTAAATGGTGGTTCTCCCTGGGGAGGAGCCAAAGACGTTTTAGATATAGCCATCAAAAGTTCAAATAGATATAAAAGGTTAAAAGAAAGTGGTGCTTCTCTAGAGAAAATTAGAAGTTCTTTTCAAAAGCCTATTCCTATGAAATTATTTGCTTGGAATGAAGAGGGGAGCAAAGAGATGACTATTAGTCCAGCTGATTCTATCAAATATATGTGGGGAATGCTAAATGCAGGTTTCTTGGCGGCTGATCCATATACCGGGCATATCAAAGCATGGGTTGGTGGTATTGAATTACGCAACTTTCCAGAAGATCGAGTCGTGAGCAAACGGCAAGTAGGTTCCACCTTTAAGCCTTTTGTTTATGGTACAGCTATTAGCAAAGGTATTTCTCCGTGCAAGTATTATCCTAATGAACTCTATGAGTATGAAAAATTTGATAATTGGTCGCCTCGTAATGCCGATAACAAATATGGAGGCTATTACTCCATGCAAGGTGGCTTAGTCAATTCAGTCAATACCATTGCTGTCCAAACTATTTTAGACGCGAAGGTAGATAATGTAGTTTCTCTGGCAAAAGATTTGGGAATCCAAAATGAGATTCCACAAGTACCTTCTATCGCATTAGGAACAGCCGAACTCACACTCGAAGAAATGGTAGGAGCCTATTGTAGTTTTGCAAATGGAGGCTATCAAACCCCACTACTAAAATGGATAACTATTCAGGATCATAATGGAAAGGTGATTGCAAAACAAGAATATCAATCCTACCAAAAAAGAAAATCCGCTCTAAAGGCCGATGTTTCGGAGATGATGGTGCATATGATGGAACAAGTCGTAAATGATGGTACAGCGCGTAGTTTAAGAAGCAACTACCGATTGAGTGGGGTGCCCATGGCAGGAAAAACAGGCACGACCCAAAATCAAACGGATGGCTGGTTCATTGGTTTTACCCCAAGCCTTGTCGCAGGCTGCTGGGTCGGTGGTTCAGATAGAAGAGTACATTTTCGTTCCCTAAGTCTTGGACAAGGGGCGCGTACAGCCTTACCCATTTGGGGTTTATTTATGGAAGATGTCTATAATGCCCCTGCTTTTGAGGGTATAGGTAGTAAGCAATTTTTGGCTAGTAATGATATTGAAAACAATATGAATTGCTCTCACTTTTCCTATTCTGGAAAAAACAGATCAGATGATCGTTATAATGATAATCCAGATAAAGATGGCTTTGGAGATGTTGTATTAGATGCTATTTCCGAGAAGTTAAATAAAGCCCGCCAACGAGCAGAAGAAGCAAAAGCCAAGGCCAAACGACTTAAAGAAGAAGATAAAAAACGTAAAGAGGAAAAGAAACGAATCAAAGCTTTAAAAAAGAAGAAACCAGCTAAAGAAGTAATTCGCGATATTTTTAAAGGGAATCCAAATAATACAAAAGCGGCAGAGGAAGATAGAAATAAACGCAAATTGGAGCGAGAACGTAAGGAACAAGAACAGAGAAGAAAAGAGACGGAGCGAAAACGGGTAGAGGAAGAAAAAAAGAGAACGGAGGAACTAGAAAAACGACGTAAAAAAGAAGAACGAAAACGAGTAGAGGACGAAAAAAAGAGAAAACGAGAAGTAGAAAATCAACAAAAACAAAGAGAAAAAGAACGTAAAAAAGAGGAAAAACGTTTGGAGAAAGAACGGAAGAAGGAAGAGAAGCGACGGAAAAGAGAGGAGAAAAGAAGAGGAAGATAAATGAAGATTAAAATATTAGCGGAACGCCATCCAATCATGCAGTCATCTGGGCAACTACAAACGAATAGCCCAACCCCATTTTGGCTGATATAGATGCTACCGTCAGCGTCCTCGCTGGTGGCATCTATATCAGCCAAAATGGGGGCACGCCCAGCTTAGAATTTACTTAATCATTACCCGCCCATTCTGGTTTGCCTTTACGGATTTTATCTTTTTCAGAACCAATAAATTGACGTAATTCATCTAACTTAGATTCAGCACGTTCAATCTGTGCTTCTTTTGCCTTAACGGCTTCTGCAGGTAGTTTATCTCTTTGCGCATCAAGACGTTTTTTAGCTTCAGCAATTTTTGACTCCATTTGACCGATTCGATTCTCACTATTTTTGATTGTAGAATCTGCGCGATTTGCTTTCTCTTTAGCTCTAGCAATAGCTGCCACAGCTTTGGGGTTTTTACCTTTAGGTCCCCCCATTTTTGCTGCTCTATCTAGTCCTTTCTCTTGCCCGCCTTTATTAGCTTTATTAGAATTTTGTATGTTATCTTGCCTACCACCTTTGTTGGCTTTATTTTTTCCTTGCCCTTTCGCTTGCCCACCGCCTTTATTGGCTTT
>JAHDHP010000204.1 GCA_020631245.1 Bacteroidota bacterium
ACCTGTCAGGTTTTCCAGTAGTCTGTTTTTTAAGAAAGGTATCTGTTTAAACCTATCAGGTCGAGGTACCCTTCAATCTGATAGCTCCAATCTGTCTTTCTGATGAGTTAACTTATGAGATAGAACTTGCGGATAAAGTATAGAAAACCTATTTTTGAATCCAAAAAAAATGAATTACACTCCTAATTTTGAAGCAAATCAATATTATCACGTTTACAATCGTTCTAACAATAAAGAGCCTATTTTTTTGAATGATGAAAATAGGGCTTACTTCCTTAAATTGTATAGAAAATATCTAGCTAATGTGTTAAACATTTATGCATATTGTTTATTACCTAACCACTTTCATTTTTTAGTACAAGTTAAGTCTACTGAACAAATTTGCCAATTCTTAAAGAAGCGAGATAATAGTTCTTTAACGACTATTTTAAAAAAGGAGAAAGCGAAGGAAAAAACAGATGATTTGGATGTTGTTTTGATTGTGAAACATCAGTTTCAACGTTTTTTTAATGCTTATACTAAAGCATTTAACAAACAACATGCACGAGGTGGAAATTTATTCAACCGCCCTTTCAAACGAGTATTAATAACTGAAGAGTCTCACCTTTTGTATTTGTTATATTATATTCATGCTAATCCACAAAAACATTTTATTTGTAAGGATTGGTACCGTTACCATTGGAGTTCTTATAATGCTTTTCTATCAAATAAATCCACCAAAATTGCTAGAGATATTGTTTTAAATGAGTGGTTTCAAGGTGTCGAATCTTTTGTTCGATTTCATGAAGATATGCCTGATTTGACTTGTGTAGAGCGATTCCTTCTGGAAGAAGAATAGATGAGTGACATGATTTATTAGGTTTTCCAGTAGTTAAGTTTTTAAAGTTTGGTTTTTCTTCAAACCTATCAGGTCTAAATGTCACCACTATATATACTATTGGTTCTTACTCAAGACCTGACAGGTTGAGGTAGTTCCCCAACCTGCCAGGTCAAAAAAAATCTGACTCCTGAAACCTGTCTCCTGACCCCTTTTTTCCAGACCTGACAGCTTGAGCCACCCCCCAATCTATCCAAGTCTCTCTATGCCCTCAGTGTTTCCCTCTCTGTGCCATCTGTGGTTCTTCCCTCTCTGTGCTCTCCGTGTTAAAATTCTCTGTGCCCTCTGTGTTCCCACAATTACCCAAACATAGGCTCCGCCGGCTTATTCCCCAACACCTCCTCCATCTTATTCATCACCTCCGGCGTCAACTTCTCAGCAGCTTCAATAGCTTTCAAGTTTTCTTCGAGGTGATGCACCTTTGAAGCTCCCAAAATAACCGTACTCACATTCGGGTTTTTCAAGCACCAAGCCAAAGCCATCACCGGCATCGACATACCCAATTCATCCGCAACTTTACCAAGATTACGAACCGTATTGATACGATCTTCAGCGAGCGTGCGGTCACGAAGCCACTCCAAACCTTCCATATTGAGGCGAGTTTTTTCACCAGGCATTCCGTCATTATACTTACCCGTCAACAAACCAGAAGCGAGAGGTGACCAGATAGTAGTTCCCAATCCATATCTTTCATAAAGAGGAGCATATTCCTGCTCAAAACGTTCGCGGTGGAACATATTATATTGTGGTTGCTCCATCGTAGGACCAATGAGGTTATAACGCTCCGCTACAAGGTGGGCTTCCGTAAGGGCTTGCGCACTCCACTCGGAAGTACCCCAGTAGAGAATTTTTCCTTGTTGTATCAAGTGGTTCATCGCCCATACCGTTTCTACAATAGGGGTATTGCGGTCGGGGCGGTGGCAGAAAAATAAATCGAGGTAGTCTACTTGAAGGCGTTTGAGGGCATCGTGGCAAGCCTCGAAGATGTGTTTGCGACTTAGTCCTGTTTGGTTGGGCTTGCGGCGACCATCTCCAAAAAAGACTTTACTCGATACCACATAACTCGTTCGATCCCATTGCAATTTTTTGAGGATACGTCCCATCACACGCTCTGATTCACCTCGTGAATAGATTTCTGCATTATCGAAAAAGTTAATGCCATTATCGTAGGCGGTTATCATCAATTGTTCGGCTACATCGTCGCCAATTTGCTTACCAAAGGTGAGCCAAGAGCCAAAGGATAGAGCACTTACTTGTAGCCCTGAGCTACCTAGTCGGTTATATTTCATTTCCATGTTAATACAGGTTTTTGGGTGTTTGAAATTGATGAGGCAAAAATAGGGAAATAGTTGGTATGGAAGTTAGGATATTGGATTATTTGCGTATTTTTGTGCTCGGCGATTGAACGACCGACGACCGACGATTAACGATTGAACAAAAAACGCCGAATGTTCTATTGCTAATCACTCGATAGTCGAAGGTAAATCGTCGGTCGTCGGACGTAAATCGTTCCATCGTCTCTAAGTTTACACCATAAAGTAATATATAACTATGAACAATTTTAGTATTGAAGGAAAGTTACATGAATTATATGACGAGCAGCAAGTAACCGAAAAATTTCGGAAGCGAGAGTTTGTCTTAGAAATTGCGGATGGCTCCTATTTACAATTTCCAAAGTTTCAAGTAACACAAGATCGTTGTGCTATTTTGAATAATTTTCAGAAAGGAGATAAGGTAGTTGCACATTTCAATTTAAAGGGACGCCCTTACACACGTCCTAGTGATGGTACTACTACTTATTTTACCAACCTAGAAGTATGGAAAGTGGAGGCAGCAGAGGAGCAATTACCACCAGCCCCTCCGCCACATAGTGTAGATGATATGCCAATGAATTTTCCCGAAGCTCCAAACTCAAATGGAAGTGGTGCAGCCGTTCCAGATGACGATTTGCCGTTTTAAAAAAGGATCATCCAAATAGCCCATGAGTGAAAAAAATCATGGGCTTTTTTATAAAGTTTAGATTAATTTGAATTATGAAATTTTTTATTGATACGGCTAATTTAGCTGAAATTGAAGAAGCTGCCGCACTCGGTATTATTGACGGAGTGACGACCAATCCGTCGCTAATGGCGAAAGAGGGGATTAAAGGAGAGGCAAATATCTTGCAACACTATCGCGACATTTGTAAAATTGTAGATGGAGATGTAAGTGCAGAGGTAGTGGCCACTGATTTTGAGGGGATTGTGAAAGAAGGGGAGGAGTTGGCTGCTTTGGCAGATAATATTGTGGTGAAAGTGCCAATGATTAAAGATGGGGTAAAGGCTCTAAGTCATTTTTCTAAGAATGGCATTGCGACTAATTGCACCCTCGTTTTTTCGGCAGGACAGGCATTATTGGCAGCAAAGGCTGGAGCGACTTATGTGTCTCCATTCATTGGGCGAATAGATGATGTTACCTGGGATGGTATGGATCTTATCAATGATATTGTAGAAATTTATGCCAACTATGGTTTTGAAACGCAAATTTTAGCCGCCTCTATTCGCAATCCATTGCATATCACCAAATGCGCGCTACTTGGTGCAGATGTAGTAACTTGTCCACTCAAAGCAATACTAGGATTGCTTAAACATCCGTTGACAGATATAGGATTGGCGAAGTTTTTGGCAGATGCTAAGAAGTCAAGACCATAATCATATTACCTACTGATCTCCTACATTTATGCACAAAATTGAGCCTTACTATCGTTGGCGAGAATTGTATGTAGCAGCAGAAGATGAGGCTTCTCCTTTTTTTCAACGTGAATATAGCGAGTTTATGTTCACCGACAAAATCTACAACTATTACATCCATCCACAATGGGATAGCTTTGGGTCAAATACCTTATACCTCAAAATCCTATTTGTAGATTATGCCAAGCAATACGCCATTATCGAAATGATCGGTGAATGGAACGATTGTATTGGCAGCGATGTGATCGTCTTAAAACGCAATCTGATTGACCAATTATTAGCCAAAGGCATTTACAAGTACATCATGATTGGCGACAATCTACTCAATTATTTTGTAGATGATGATTGTTATTATGAAGAATGGTACGAGGAAGTGCGAGATGAAAATGGATGGGTGGCAATGGTCAATATTCGCGATCATATTGTCGAGGAAATGGAGCAAGGTTCGATTCATCACTACCTACATGTTGGCCCACACCTCAATGGTTTTGCCTGGCGTAAATTGTATCCGAAGCATGTGTTTGCATTTATTAAAGAACGCGTAGAAGGAAGGTTGATTTCATAAATCACCCAATCCCCCCTGTAAAGACGTAGTGTGCTACGTCTCTTGATCACCCAATCCCACAATCATGGAATGGTTCGAAAGCTGGTTTGATTCCCCTTATTATCACCTCCTCTATCAAAACAGAAACGATACAGAAGCAGAAGCCTTTATGTCTCGTTTACTCCAATTTTTAGAGATGCCTCCACAAGCTACCGTATTGGATGTCGCGTGTGGAAAGGGGAGACACGCGCGCTATTTAGCTGCTCAAAACTTGAAGGTAACAGGGATAGACCTTTCAAAGCAGAGTATAGATTATGCGAAACGTTTTGAAGCAGATAATTTGTCCTTTGCCGTACATGATATGCGAAAAGTATATCAAGCAGAAGGATTTGATTACGTGTTTAACCTCTTCACTAGCTTCGGATATTTTGATCGTTACGAACACAATTTGTGGGCGATCCAAGCCATCACCAAAAACCTCAAAACCAATGGTGTGTTTGTCATTGATTTTATGAATGCACATAAGGTCATCGAAAACTTGGTAGAAGAGGAAGACAAAGTCATGGACGGGGTACTTTTTGTTATCAAACGAGAAGTGGAAGATGGGGTGATTGTCAAAAAAATTAATCTCATAGATGAAGAGGAGGGACGTAATCTAAAATTTGAGGAACGAGTACATGGCTTGCGATTGAGCGATTTTGAGGACTTTTTTCAAAAAACAGGATTAGAAATTTTACATACTTTTGGTAGCTATCATCTAGAACCTTACGATATGGAGAACTCCAATCGCTTGATTATCGTTGCCACCAAAAAATAATAGTGGATGCTGGAAATAATACAGCAACTCGACCTTGCGCTGTTAGAGTATATCAATGGAACATGGCACAATAATTACTTTGATCGTTTATTTATTTTATTGCGAAACAAGTATTTATGGGCACCGCTATATATTTATATCCTTACCTATATCACCTTCAATTTTTCTAAAGAAAGCCGCTGGTTAATTGTCTTATTAATCTGTACAGTTTTGTTTAGCGATCAACTGAGTAGTGCCATTATCAAACCCTTTTTTGATCGCTGGCGACCCTGTGCCGATCCAGCAGTGCGCGAGCAAATACGCCAGCTAGTTTATTGCGGACAAGGAGCTAGTTTTATTTCAGCTCATGCTTGCAATCACTTTGCCATAGCCGTATTCTTAAATCGTATATGGAAAAATATTTCTACTCCTTTTGCAGTAGGATTATTGATATGGGCAGGAACAATAGCCTATGCACAGGTATACGTAGGCGTTCATTATCCTAGTGATGTGATAGTAGGAGCTATGGTAGGAGCATTAATTGGTGGGGGAATGTATAAATTAGCAGCCTATCTTAACGTTTTACCATCATCCGACCTGTAGAAATACGATAGTCTTCATGAAACACAAAGTAAAAATACATACCTGCATCTAAGTCAGAAGCATCAACTGCAAAAACCTCTTTGTCATGCTCATTGTAGAAGGTAGCCACTTTATTACCAATGATATTGTATATTTCTATACGAAGACTTTCCTGAGAAGGATTCTCTAGTTTAACAGTCGCATGATGTAACACAGGATTAGGACTCACCTTCGAAATAACGTGAGTAGGAAACACCATTCGCTCACTTTGTGCAGTAGCCTCCTGTGTTGCGAAGAAAGTCAAGAAAATAGAAAAAAGTAGAATGGTAAAATATCGCATCATAGAGTTCGTTAATACAGTGATTGAATAGAGTGGGTACAGGAGACTTGAACAACATGATGTTAATCAAGTCACTTCCCGATGTTCACACGGGGGGCTTCTAAAAACTATACGAAGATTATCTCTAAAAAGTTGCCTTTTGGTAAAATTAGTATAGTTGATCAATTCACAGCAATAACCTTACCAATCTAGGAAAATTTAACATTTAAATTTGGTATAAATTAAATAAATCTAATTGGTATCTTTGCTAATAAATTTAATCCTCTGATTTTTAATACTATGAAAGATAACAACCACTCTCTCTATATAGCTAATGCACCAAAAGATTCAAAAAAAATAAGCCCACAATCCCACAATCCCTCAATCCCTTCTAGCAAGTTAGAAGATTCTTCGCACTTCGCACCTCGCACTTCGCACTTAATAATCCTTTTCTTCCTCCTCTTCGCCCCCGACCTCTTCGCCCAAAATATCGCCACATTCTTTGATCGTCGTCAGCGATTTCACGTTTTCGACAATGGCATCATTACCCAACTCGAACATGCCCAAGAAGTAAGAGACATTCGCATGGGAGGCGACTTTTTTATTTACACCGATCCACTCGATCAAACCGTGTTATACGCCAATGGAGAAAAAGAAGTCCTCACCCTTTTTCGATCCAATTCCTTCAATCTGAAACGCTACTTTTGGCTTAGTCGCGCCCAGGGAGCAATGGTCGTCTATTACGGCGATGAATACAAAAAACTAACCCTCGGAATGGATGTCGAATATATGATAGGTGACAGCGTTATGGCATATAGCGATTTCGACAATTACTTCAAAGTATTTTATGGCGGCGAACTCTTAGATGTCACCAACGAAGAAATCAGAAATTTTAAAGTAGCCGATAACTCAGTAGGTTTCATGACCGAAGGAGAAGAACTCTATATTAACAGTCAAGGCATTACCAATTTAGTCAGTACCGACTACGTCAAGTCCTATGAAATAGGCAATAATTTTATGGTCTATGTCAACGAATTCGATGAGCTATACATATACGATCAAGGCGAAAGTAAAAACTTTGGAACCTACCCACCCAAGAGCTATCGCGTAGGTGATAATATGATGGCAATGGTCAATCACCGTGACGAATTTCAAGTATACTGGGAAGGCGAATTACAAGAACTAGCACCCACTCCTCCCCAAACTTATCGTATCATAGACAATACCCTCCAATACATCGACGAACGCGGCTTTCTCAACGTGTTCTATCAAGGCAAAAACCACGTTCTTGAAAGCTATACCCCCAAACAAATCAAAGTATTCGATGGCATCGTTGCCTACACCGATCTCGATGGCAAACTCAAAGCCTTTTACGAAGGCGAAAAAGTCCAAGTATCCGACATGATCATCAAACAATTTAGCCTCAATGGTCGCGTCATCGTCTACACTATCCGCAATGATGAAACCCGCATTTTTCACGATGGTAATCATTATTAATAAATTTTGGGCGTGCCCCCATTTTTCATTTTCGCCCGTTCATGCGTCCTCGCATGAACTATAGGCGAAGATGAAAAATGGGGTCGGGCTATTCGTTTGTAGTTGGCTCATAGAAAAGCTGTTCGGCTAAGGTCCTAGCAGTGTCTTCCTCCGTCAGCCCTGCTAGTCCAAGCCTCACTAGCTGTCTATTTCGCCAATCTACCACTACTATCCCTCACGCTGTATAATGAATGAATTAGTGAATGAGCGATTGAGTGAATAGGCGTTACGCACCCATAATCTATTATTTTTAGCCTCATAGAGGCGACACGTTGATTGAAAAGAAATTTTAAAGCATCCACTAACCTCGTAGAGGTTATATGTTCTTTCTCCTTCATCAAATGTTAATAGCTAATCAAATTATATATTTGAGATTATCAAATGAGTTGCTTTGCAAATGTATAACGCGAATATTGTGCGAAGTGTGATGAAAGTGCTTTTACCCTCTATTATACCTCGTATATTTTCCAATGAATCGTTTTTGCAAAGGTATAACGCAATTCCCCTCCTAGAGTTTATAAACAAATAAGCAGCCCCGAAGGTGGCGGTATTATTATAGAAAAAATGGAATCATTTTTTTAAGCCCCGAAGGTGGCGACATAATTTTATTGATTGCATGAATCGTATCCAGCGAATATCTATCTCAATAATGTCGCCACCTTCAGGGCTTTTTTAATGGGTATGGCTACCCATCTATAACAGTGTCGTCCCTTCAGGACTTATAACCCAACTGTGTATACACTGTAGGGAGAGGTTGGGGCTGTGATTTTCTATGGTTCAAAAAAACAGGACGACTATAAGGATACTAAAAAATCTGACTCCTGACCCCTGAAACCTGTCTCCTATTAATTCTTTTTTCCTATATTTGCACACTTTTTTATTAACGCTTTATTTAATATAAAAAATGAGTGCATTAGGACGCCATATTCTAGTCGAATTTTAC
>JAHDHP010000205.1 GCA_020631245.1 Bacteroidota bacterium
CATACGAGTATCAACAAATTGGAACCACATAAGAAAAATAAGTCACATAAGATATCTAGGTACTTATATTCCTAAAGCAATTCTTAAATCAGCTATAAAGTTCTCCTCTGCTTCACTAACTCTCGTACCACCAAAACCAAAGAATGATCCTTCTTTTGCCGCTTCTGAAACATTTTTGGCAATAGCAACTACCCATTCCTTAAATTCTAGACTTATTTCCATAGGCACATCTACTTCATCCATTATAGCAGCTACTTCCTTACTTTCTGCTAGTGCAAGAGCTACTAATTCGGCTCCGCTTTTAACTTCCTTTCCCTTTATTTTCGCCATTAAGATTTCTTTTTGCTCGGTCATCTTAGCTCTTGTTTCTTCTTTTTTTTGCATGTCAGGAGCTATAGCCATCACAATATTGTTTTCCTCATAACTATGGGCACCATCCATAATACCACGTACACTAGCCATTGCCTCTTTTAAAGAGCCAAATAAGCCACTACTTCCAGCAGCGGCAGTTGCACCACCTACAAGTTGTGGCAAAGTAGAAATTTGTTTCCATTGTTCTTCGGAGAATGTTTCTTGAATATCCATGTTGATAATTAATGTTTAAAAAAAGAATGGAGAGTAGTATTTTACTTACTTGAGACTAATAACTTCTAAAAAGTCTCATCTAGGCAAACTAAAAAAAATAAATACCTAACTAGACGAAGGCTATTTTTAAGCTAATCAAGGCGTGAAACGAAGGCGACGCAGCGCATCGGCGAGGCTTCACAATGCCGAGTAGTTTAAAAAGAGACGAGTAAAGTTGTGTATTTATTTATTTTAATTTGCCTTAGTAAAGATAAATAAATAAGTAGGGCCATAATGTGACACTAGCTTGTTGCTAGACAAGGCGTGAAACGTAGGCGATGCAGCGCATCGGCGAGGCTTTACAACACAGTATAGTGACAAGATAGTCAGCATAATGGCCTTAGTTATTTATTTTTCTTTACTTATATCCAAAAAAAATGCCACAGTCGTCAAGCGGCTGTGGCAATAATATTTGTTGTTTTTAAAACCTATACTTTTATTTTTTAAAACTTATCCATAGGATAGACTTTCGCTTCTCCATCTACAATAATACCCATAACTCGATCTTTTCGATCTATGCGAAAATCATCATATTCCACCGAAAAAATAAGATTGGAATCATTGGTGCGGTAATCGCCATACGGATAACGCCCATAAGAACGCGCATGGCCTGTTTCTTCTGGATTTACAATCGACGTCTCAGGATACAAAGCTCTCCAAGTGCCCCAAGTCGTTTCAACAATCGAAATAGTTTCAGGTGTATTTCCAATCAATTCTCCGTTGATACACTCCACACGCATTTGTGACCATCTACTTCCAGTAGCTCGATCAAAAGGAATGATATTCGAATTATAAAGCAAACCCGATACCCCAAAAGTGGTGTGAATGCCCTCTGCTAAGTGCCGATTCCAACAAGTAGCTGTTCCTGTTAATGGACAATAAATAATCGCAAAACTTTCCTCACCAATATCATCATTCACAATCTCATGCCAGTCCAATACCAAGTGGGGATAAGCTCTAGCTTCATCTCCTATTTTGATGCCTACCACCAAATCGCTATTTTGAATCCATAAATTTTCGATAGCCCCCTCACTTCGCTCCCATGCATTTATATCATTAGCCGAATAAAAACCAGGATTAGTAATAGCAGGAATTCCATCTGGAGGGACTCCACCCGAAACAACTTTATTTTTAGGAACCGTCCATTCAGCGTCATCGGAAGACAAAGGCTCAAAATGCTCATTCGACAATGCTTCTCCATAAATTTCAGCTACAGGATAAAAAGTACCCCAAGCAAACCAATAACCTATATACGAATTTACTCCCTTCAATTGTTGTCCTTCTCTAGGACCACTAATAGCGGTTCCCATCGCATCCCATCTATTCCCTTCATTGTCCTGCATAATAGCTGGAGGATTAAAGTTGACTGACTCAAAACTTAGTAAAGTACCATCCAAATTACGATCAAATGCCAATAACAAATTATCAGCTTGGCTACCAATTACCACCACATCCAAGCCCTTAAATTGATCTTGAATCACCTTGACTGTTCCACTCAAAGAGTCAGAAGAACCCATATCTGATGGATCATTTGGGGTAGGAGTACCTTCCTTATCACAACTCATTGATAAGAAAATCAATAAGGCAAAACCTATGAATTGAAATGCTTTCATCATCATTATTTTTAAATAGAGAATAGTCTTGAAAATTTTATGTAAAGACGTAGCGTGCTACGTCTCGCTTCAATCCCACCAATCACCCTCCCAATTCCCAGAAAATCGCCCCTTTCCATTTATAACTAGTCGAAATTTGTGTACCTGTCAAACGTTGAAAAATAGGAAGTGTACCTGAAAAACGAACCGCCATTCGAGGAGTCACATGAATAGCCAAACCTGGAATAGTAGTCAACCAATGCCCACCTGTAGAAGGGATATTTGTAATAGGAATAGAGGCCGGTAACACACTTGTTCGATCAGCAGAAGCATGACGATAACGAATCAAAAGGGAGGGATCAACCAGCAATTTCCCGATTAAAAACTGATCTGCGATCCCTACCGACACTTGATATTCATTGCCAAATTGATAATGTTGGATCTCATTGTAATTGCGGTTGATACCTGTAATACGAGCAGTAGCCTGTACACTAAAATTCATACTCGGCCTGAAGTTAGGACTTTGTGAATAAAGCGTCCAAAAAAGTCCATCCCAAGCTCCTGAACCCGCTTGTAAATCAGCAGGTAAAATAAATTCATCGGCATCAACTGCATCTGTTCGACCCAATGGAATTTTAGGCCCTGCTCCTAGCATCCACAAAGCACGATCTTTTTGTAAAATGGCGTACTTTAATAAAATTAAGCCATCTCCTATACCTTGATTCACCAACTTATCTGTCAAATCAGTAGCAGCCGTATACACGACTCGTTCTTGCCGAATACCTGAAGCCAACACACTTACTGAAATACGTGGGTGAAAGGTATAACCGACCTCTAACAAAAGCGAATGATTCGCCCGCCACCGACTTCGATCATCCAAACGCTCACTTTCCGTAAATAAGCTACGCATCATATTATGATCGTAACTCAATAAAACCTGCACGGATTTAGGACTCCCCGTAGATAAACCCAAACTCCCACTAATAGGTACACCACCCGAACAACAGGTTTGAGCCGAAAGATCGTAAGAACATAAAAGTATAAAAAGAAACAGGAGTTTACGCATAAACAAGTATTGTTATTTGCAATTTATACCCCAAAAATACAAGCATTATCAAATTTTTGTTGTCTCAAAACTTACAAAATATCAAACTATTTCAGTTTAATCTCTATTTTTCGCGCTTCCCCTTCGTCCACGACCTTATTTAAATTTCGATCAATCATCACCACCAAATAAAAAGTATCAAAAGGAAAATCCTCAAAAGTATACTGAGTACCATCATCCTTCAGTTGTGGAATACTCCATTTCAATCGCAATTTATCACCCTCCAATTCTTCCACCAATTCAGCTCGTTGATGCCCTCCCAACTCATAGAATATATAATGCTGTGCTTCAGCAAAATACAATGACTCATAGGGGCCAAGTGTTGCCATTCCCGTACCAGGCGAAAAGTACGGAATATCATCATGTTTCTTTCCTACTTGTGTCTTATCTGCTTCTGCTTTTGTTTTCATCGCCGAAATCTGACAAGTATAATTTTGCTTATACGCACGATTCATCGGTGGCATCGTAAAGTAAATATCAAATGCCTGTCGTTTCAACTCAATACTTGTAAAATCCTCCATCATTCCATAAATATTCCCTGCTTGCTCAATCATCACCTCCGAACTCGAACGAAGTTCTTCCGTACTAATCTGCTTCACCTTTTTCGATAAATGACAACTCCCACAACTTGTAACCAATAATAAAATAATAAAAAATAATCCAATTTGTTTCATGTGTGATATAATTTTATTTTACTTTAATCTTATGAACATCCCCTTCATTTATAATATCATCCATTTCTGGGCGTGCCCCCATTTTTTATGAAAAATGGGGTCGGGCTATCCGTTTGTAGTTGTCTCACAGCCACTAGTTCGGCATATGCCTAGCAGTGTCTTCCGCTGTCAGCCCTGCTAGGCATTGCCTCACAAAGCGGCTGTTTCACCAAGCTACCACTACTATCCCTCACGCGAAAGACGATTGAACGATTTACGATTAAACGTCCGACGGAGCTACCGCCAGCGTCTTCGCTGGTGGTTCTCACGACAAGTTTCAGCGGCTAGGCTGATTGCCTTTTACATTATATATCGTATATTATCGAAAGTGTTGTTTTTACAAAGGTATAAAGCGAGAACAAAAAAACATCACACATCGCACATCGCACGTCGCACATTTTCGTTATCTTTGCCCCCTCACCAAACACCCACCCAAAATGCCAAAAAAACAAGCCAGTTACGAAGAAGCCATGAACGAACTACAACAAATAGTTGCCGACATCGAAAACGAAAACATCTCCGTAGACGACCTTGCCGACAAAATCAAGCGAGCCACCGAACTCATTGAATATTGCCAAAACAAACTACGCTCCACCGAGCAAGACATTAGTCAAACCCTCGAAAAACTCAGCGATTAAAACCCAAAGACCCGTACAGACAAGGCACGCCTTGTCTCCATTCGCTAATTCACTCAATCACTCATTGTTCCATGCCCAACCTCCCCATCTACCACCAAGTCGCCACCTACCTCAAGGAACACCAAGCCCAACTCGTAGCAGTTTCCAAAACCAAACCCATCGAAGAAATACAAGCACTATATGACGCAGGACAGCGCGTATTTGGTGAAAATCGGGTGCAAGAACTCCGAGAAAAACAACCCATTTTAGCTTCCGATATCCAATGGCATCTAATTGGGCATTTGCAAAGTAACAAAGTCAAATACATTGCCCCATACATCCACCTGATCCACTCAGTAGATAGTATCAAATTACTAGCCGAAATCAACAAGCAAGCCTACAAAAACAATCGAACCATAGATTGCTTACTCCAGTTTCATATTGCCACTGAGAGTACCAAATTCGGACTATCTTTAGAAGAAGCACAAGAAATGCTAAGTAGCGAAGCCTATGAAAGCTATGAAAATATAAGAATAGTGGGAGTGATGGGAATGGCCAGCTTTACGGATAATCACCAGCAAGTACGACAAGAATTTAAAACCCTTAAAGGAATTTTCGACGAATTAAAAAAACAATTTTTTGAAAAACAGGAAAGCTTTCAAGAAATATCAATGGGAATGTCGGGTGATTATAAAGTTGCGATAGAGGAGGGCAGTACAATGGTGCGGATAGGAAGTTTATTGTTCAATAGTTAGGTAACATAAAAAAGGCTACCCTTGGAGGAGAGTAGCCTTTAAACATTTATTCTAAAAATTGTTTTTAGAGTCTATCTTTACAGAAGTTATAGTTCAGCTTTTGGGACTAAAAAAACTGACTCCTGACCCCTGAAATCTGACCCCTTTGATGAATATTTAAAACTTCCCATTATCATTTTTCCACTCGGATTTCGGAGGAATAGGAGAAATGACATCCCAATGCTCCACAATTTGTCCATTTTCCAATCTAAACAAATCGTAGAAAGCAGTAAGCTCCCCTTTACCAAATTTACCTTCACTCATTGTTAGTACAAAGTTTCCTTCTCCCAATACTTTGTGAAGTTTAGTGTATTCCATCACTAATCCATTTTCAGCAAAATATTTCATAGCTGCTCCAAAACCATCCAAGCCATCAGCAACAGCAGGGTTATGTTGAAGGTATTTTTGAGGATTGATATAAGTGGTCAGTTTATCCATTTCGTGATTCAATAAAACTTTCTCTATAAAATCTCTAATGGTCTTTTTATTGGCTTCTGTTTTATCCAAATCGGTAATTTCTGTAGGACCATCAAACTGAGTTCTACCACTCGGATTAGGTTTTTGTACCTCTATTAAATTATCCCAGTGTTCAACGATTTTTCCATCTTCAAAACGAAAAACATCAAATCCAGCTTTAGGGCCAAAGAAATCGTATTCAGAATGCAAAAAGACAAAGTCGCCATCCTCAAAAGCTCTGATTACTTTTGCTTTAAAGCCTCCTTCAGGGGCATGAGCCATTACTTGCCCAAATCCTTCTAAACCATCTCCAACTGCTAAGTTATGTTGGATGTATTTGTTAGGGTTAATATAAGAGATAGGAGTAGGGTCGCCTGATTCTAAACTTTCAATAACAGCTACCGCTTTTTGTTTGTTGGTTAATTCCATTGTTGTTTGTTCTTTAGATGTTGAAATTGATTTTTTATTGGCAGTGCAACTACATATAAGTAGGACGCCTAAAAAGAAAGGGATAAAAGGTTTTAACATGCTTATTGGTTTGTATGATAATAAATGAATTACTACAAAGATGAAGCAGTTAGCGATATAATCGGATATAAGAAAAAGCCAAAAGACTGTAAAAATGGGAAATGATCTATCATTCTATCTAAATCGCTCTCTAAATTGTTCAGGCGTGAGCTGGGTTTGGCGTTTGAAATATTTATAGAAATTAGTAGTCTCTTCAAAACCAGAGGTATAGGCAATCTCCTTAATAGACCATTCAGTATTGATCAATAATCGTTTTATTTGCTTAGTATAAATATCATCAATTAATTCTTTAGCGGACTTATTGACAATCTCCTTTGTATAAGTATTCAGCGTCTTTGTACTTACCCCCAACATCTTCGCATAATCTTTTACCTTGCTATGCTTTTTCGCATGTTGTTCTACCAAATTTTGAAAAGCAATAAATTCTTTCAGATATTTTCGGTTATGAATAATTTGATTTTTATCTGATTTTATTCGATACAGTTTAGCAATCAAAATGTGCAGTTCACTACGGATAATACCCAAAGAGTAATCATCATTTATTTGGAAATATTCCTTGTCTAATCGTTGGATTAAGCTCAATAACTCACTTAGTTCCTCCTCTGATAACTGTATTTTAGGAACTCCTAGCAACTCATTAAATAACTGCAAGGATTTCAATACCTCCAACTCTTCTAGGTAGGCCAATAAAAAGTTGTCAGTAAACAACAAAAGCCGCCCTTTGACAGCATCATTTTTTATAAACTTATGAATCTGATCTTTTCTGATGGTGAGTATTGCCCCTTTTTGGTAAGAGTAATCTACAAAGTCAATAGTATGCTCCCCAGCTCCATCTTCAATAATAATAATAGCATAAAATTCTATTAAATGATGGTCAAAAGGAGAGTGATCTAATGTAGTTCGCTTAAAGAGTTCTCCCAACTTCACTATATCAAATTCTGCATACGGATTTTGTTGATTACTGAAGGGAATGTGTATTGGTTCTGGGGGCATGTTGATGGGAATAATGATGTGCCTCAAAAATACAAAATTGTAATAATAAAACATATAATATTCCCTCGTACAGACAAGGCATGCCTTGTCTCTACTCACTCATTGACTTTGTCTCCACTTCTTTAACCAAACCCTCACTTTCTTTTTTCCAAAAATATTAATCACAAAAGAAATAACGATCAACTGAAAGTCGAGTAAAAAGCTCGCATTTTGAAAATATTTGCGATCCAAAAACCAAGAAACACGGGCACTATGACCACCAAAAATTTGAGCAAGACCCGTAATGCCTGGCGGAACAGACCAACGCTTTTCATACTCCTTTGTATCCCATTTAAGGCGGACAATATCTTGTTGAGTAAGCGGTCGCGGACCCACCATACTCATATCGCCTTTGAGGACATTAAAAAACTGAATAGTTTCATCAATCCCTTTGCCACGCAACCATTTTCCTATTTTGGTCACTTGTTCATTGCGCATGGTGCGAAACTTATAAATGGTAAAAGGGCGTTTGTGTTTGCCCATCCGTTCTTGTGTAAAGAAGACCGACTCACGATCTTCAAGGTAAATGAGAAGGCTGATGATGCCAATGACGGGGGCAAATACGAGTAGTCCAATACAGGCAAAAACGAGGTCAAAAATGCGGGAAGCCATATTATATCTTTTGAGGAATTTGAGGAGGCTTTTCAACTTGCTTAGACGATAGGGGAGGATTGTTTTGTGTTTTCACCTTCGATAAAATGGCTTCCAATACGGGCAACATATTATTCAAATTACGGCTTTTGATAATGAAATTCCAAAGCGGTT
>JAHDHP010000206.1 GCA_020631245.1 Bacteroidota bacterium
AAACTAGAAAAGCCCTCGGCAAATGCCGAAGGCTCTCTATCTTCTATCTCTATTTATTTCTAGTAGAACATTAGCTCTTAGACTAAGATATCTACTTTATTTGAGACATTTTATGGTATCTATTAAGGCTTAGGTACTCTTGTACCAGCATTAGCAGGACCATCAGGCATTGGCATATCCATACCTGGAGGGCATACTCTAAACTCAACTCTTCTGTTTAATGCATGGTCTGCATCAATACCTTTTTGAGCTGCGATTGGAGATAAACCACCTACTACAGGATCAACTTCTCCTCTGTATTGGATAACTAGTTGATTTCTAGAAACACCATAATCATTTACTAAACGATCTACTACTTCCTTAGCACGTTTGTAAGATAATACATCATTATAAGCATTACCTGAACGAACATCCGTATGACCAATTACACAAACAGTTGTATTAGGACAATCTCTCAATATTCTTGCAACTTCTGCTAATTGAGGCTCAAACTCAGCTTTAACACCATACTTGTTCAAGTCAAATAAGATACTTGGAAGAACGATATTATCACAAGGATCATATACAGGTCTTCGTACAACAGGTGGTGGAGGTGGAGGAGCAGGAGCAGGTACAGGTACCTCAACTTTTACCTCTTTAACAATCTCCTTAACAATCTCAGTTTTAACGATTGGTTGCTCAATAATTGTCTCTGTTTTCTCAACAATTGTTTCTCTAATAATCACTGTATCAGGTAGAGGAGTATAACATTTTCTAGCACAATCACAGATATCACCTTCTAAATCGCCACAAGACAATTTAAGTGGTTCTGCTACAATCTCAGGTGCACAACCATTAGCTTCAATGTCACCAATTCTATCTTGTGGAGTATGAGGACACTCATCATCACAATCTAAAACACCATCACGGTCACTATCTAACATACGACCTTTAGTATCTACAGGACAACCTTCTCTTGAATCTGGCTCTTCATCAAAGATGTTAGCAACACCATCACCATCATCATCATTCAAGTCAGGCCATGGTGGTAAATCATCACAACAAGGAGCTTCTGCTAATTCTTGATAAGTATAATCTAATGGGTTCATCCACCATAAAGGCTCAACAGAGTTTTGACCACCAATATTAAAGTTAGCCATGATACCAGTATAAACATAAGTATCATAATCTCTTGTTAATGCACCCCATTCTTGCCAGCGTTGACCATCCAATAAGTCATCATTTGTATAAGTTACTCTACTTTCTAAAGCAATATTAACCATACGGTTGATTTTGAAAGCAAGTCCCATACCTACATGACCTGTTGTCTTATAAGTATGCTTTGCAAAAATACCTTCCGATTTCGGCCAGTCATCAAAGTGACGTTCAGCTTGAGATTCAAACTCCCCATCATAAAAATCATTTAAAGCTTTTAACTTATCTTTACGATTCTCAAATAAAGAATAATCTCTAACAAGTTCAGCATAGTTATATTCTGAATTGCCATTTGCATTATCCAATTGATCTTGGAAAGTACGATAAGCTAATCCACCTACCCCAACAAGTCCATAAAGATCTAAACAAGTTTGACGCTTGTGGAAACGAATGTTATGGATATTAAAAATACCCGAAACAGACAATTCCTTAATCTTTGTCTTGTAGTTGTAGAAAATATTTTGCCCTAAACCACTGTTAGGATCTACATAATTAGGAGTCTTTGTTCCATCTTCTTGATATTCATCATAGTAAGATGCTCCAGCAAGAGATTTATTTGGAATAAAATAAGGATCGAAAGTAATAGAACTTTCAGCCCAACCTCTTGTTGCTTGCCAGTTTCGTCCCCAAGTAGTACCCATCATAAAGTTACCACGAAGTGAGAAAACATATCCAAGTGATTTACGAACATGACCACCTATACCAATTTTTGGAAGGAAGTTACCAGAAGCAGACCAGCCATTACCGCCTAGACCTGTTTTAACGTCTCCACTAATCAATAAAGGTCCAACAGAGATACCAACCTCTATTTTATCTTTAGGACGAGATGGAAAGTTATACTTTCTGTCCAAAAACTTATCTTGTTGATCTTGCTTCTTACTCGAAACAAAATCACTGTATTCCTCACTGCGGAAAGGAGGGTACGGATAATCATCACCATCATCCTGAGCTAGAAGAGGAATGTACCCTAGCATGATAAACAGCAAGGTAAAAAGTAAGTGTCTCTTACTTAACATAGGTTTTTGATTTTATCGTTTGTTGAATTATTTTATTCGCATTTGTCCTATAAAGTTAAGAATATACTTATTAAACTGAAATGAAAATTGGTTTTTTCTCTCGAAAAGCTCGTATATATGTAATTCCCATATCAATTTCCCGCAGTTTTGAACTGCAAATATATATCCCTTACAGTAATTAACAAATTAATTGCCTGTTTTTTTTGATTTACTGTAATAGGTTAAACATTTAGCCCACTATATACTCTAATAAACATATATAGGCTATTTAAGCTAATAATATAGAAGGTATTAGCTGATTATTGTTGTAGATGAAATGATACTCTAAACTTAAGAGATCATATTTTTATTAAAAAGAAGTTCAGCAAAAAAAAGGAAATATTATAAATTTTTGGTTAAACTTCTATATTTTTAACTTTTGCAAAGATAAGATTTCTCTTCAAAGAAAGATAAAGAATTTTAAATAACAGCATAAATACACTGTTATTCAATAAATGTAGCAAAAGGATTGATATACGAAATAGGCTATGAGAAGGGTTAGAAGTGAATTTTTAGGTATACTTCATGCTTCAAATTATCCTTCAACATGAACTAAAGTAATGGTGTTTATTCGCTTCAACAGCACAATGCTACTAAAATACAGCACCATTCAATAATCACAAGTCCAAAAATGACGTTATTTTGACAAAAATCAACATCAAATTATATTTTTAATAACTCCTTAAATAATCTTACCATTATGAAAAAAGCAAAATCCTTTGTATTGGCTATTAGCGGGATACTGCTTTTGTTTGCCGCCTGTACAGACTCTGGTTTATCAGTAGATCCAGCAAAACAAAAAGCAATAATTGACTCAACTTTCGCAGCACGCTCTGTAGTACTTAAAGACTCTATTAGCCAAGTATGCGAAGAAAGAATGAAAATTGAAGTAGCTGCTCGTGCCGACTCTACTATTCTTGCTATCCAAGCTGCAAATGAAGAAGCCAATTAGTTGAAGTTAAACTTCATTGTCTAGCTCATTAGTATCTTCTCAATATCCTGATGAGATTACACAAAGAGTTTGCCAAGACAACTACACCTCCTTCAAACTTAAGACCATTATTCCTGAAAAATTTAAACCTAGTATAAAAATGAAAAAAACACTGCTTATTTCCCTTTTGGCACTATGCGCAGTTTACTTTGTTGGTTGCTCCGACAGCAGCAATATGACACCTGCCGAACTACTCGCCAAACAAAAACAAGAAATTGACTCTACCATCAATCTTCAATTAAGTGACCTTCGTGCACAATTAACTGAAGATTGTAACTATGACGTAGAAAAAGCGGTACAAGCCAAAGTTGATTCTTTCAACCTTACTCTAACAGCTGAAGCTGAAGAAGGAACACAAAACCTTGTTGCCCCTACACCTAAAAAAAGTGCTCCTGCTAAGCGACCAACAGCAAAAAAACCAGTGGCAAAAAAACCAGCACCTAAGCCTACGCCACCTAAAAAACCTACACCACCACCGCCACCACCGCCAAAAGTAACGAAACCAGCTCCAAAGCCACCACCGCCGCCAAAGGCAACACCTAAGCCAGCTCCAAAGCCAGCTCCTCCGGCTCCAAAGCCATTGCCAAAACCTGCACCAAAACCTACACCGCCACCACCGCCACCGCCACCAGCATCAAAAAGCCGTACCGGAACTTCGACTACAACAACAGCTCCTGGTGCTAAACCAGCATCAAAAAGCCGTACCGGAACTTCGACTACAACAACGTCTACAGCTCCTGGTGCTCAACCAGCGTCAAAAAGCCGCTCAGGACAAAAATCGCGTGGAAATGCTACTTCTACTACACCTCCACCAACCCCTAAAGCGACAACTCCAACACCTCCACCACCGTCAACTGGAGGGCAAGGTGTCACTCCTACAACTCAACCTAGATCTAAATCTCGTGGTGGAAGTCGAGGCGGATAATTTATTGATCTAATTATTTTTTTTATAACTCCCCCCTAATCAAGAAATTTGATTAGGGGGTTTTTTATTTTCAATAAGGTAAAGTAAAAAGTAAACCACTAATTAGACACTCTTAACCAATATGAAAATTATTAAGTTGTATCTCCTAAAATTAGGTCTTATCTTTGTTCAATCATGGATATGAGTGTACAAAACTTGGTAATTGTAACCTTTTTAGCTTTACTTGCCTCTGCTTTTTTTTCAGGGATGGAGTTTGCCTTTATTTCAGCAAATCGGTTGAAAGTTGAACTTCAAAAACAGAAAAAAAGCTTTTTAGCGCGCCCTTTATCTCTTTTCTATAATCACCCAACTCAATTTTTGGGCACAACACTTGTGGGAAACAATATAGCCCTGGTTTTATATGGAGCAACCATTGCTAAGTTACTAGAACCTCACTTAGCAGCGATCCTACCAGCATCAGCAACAGTCACGTTATTATTAGTACAAACGCTGATCTCTACTTTATTCATCCTAATTTTTGGTGAATTTCTTCCTAAAAACTTAGTTCGATTGGCACCTACGCGAATGTTGCAATTATTCGCTATCCCATTAAATTTCATCTATTGGCTATTTTTCCCATTTGTTACGTTTATAGTAACGCTTTCTAAATGGCTATTAAGTGCACTATTTTCTATTCAATACAAGGAAGCCAATCCCGTATTCGAACGGATAGACCTTCAACATTATATTGAACAAAATAAAATAATAGGAGGAGAGGAAAATGCTGAAAACATCACACTCATTCAAAAAGCACTTAATCTTACAGGTGTCAAGATACGTGAATGTATGGTACCTCGAACAGAAATAATTGGAGTAGACCAAGAGGATGACTTAGAAGCTATTAAACGCAAGTTTATTGACAGTAAACACTCTAAACTAATTGTTTATCAAAATAATATTGATACCATTGTTGGTTATTATCACCACCAAGATATTCTAAAGAATAAAAATCAAGTACCTCGATTTTGGGATATTATTAAAGTGCCCGAATCAATGCTTGCAGAAGATTTATTACATCAACTTATTCGAGAACGAAAAAGTATTGCTTGGGTGATTGATGAGTTTGGTGGAACAGCAGGTATCGTTACCATGGAAGATATTATCGAAGAAATTTTTGGGGAAATTAGAGATGAACACGATGCTGAACCTTTGACCGAAATTGTGCGAGAAGGTGTTTACTTACTTTCGGGTCGTCTTGAAACAGATTATTTGAATGAAAAATACCCCGAATTACGTATTCCTGAAGGTGAATATGAAACTTTAGCAGGATATATATTGACTGTTTATCAAGGAATTCCAGAACAAGCAGTCGAATTTAGTACCGAATATTTTGATGTTTTTGTAGAAGAAGCTCATAAAACAGGCATTAACCTACTGCGTCTAGTTCTCAAAAAAGAAGAAGAAGACTAAAAAAATGTTTTTTTTACCATAAAATGCACTTTTCTGCCCCCAAATTAGCATAAATTTGAAGTGAACGAAAACCATCTTCCCCAAATACTTGTAATTCCGTTGGAATACATTATTTTTGCACTTCATTTCTAAAAATACGTAATCATATATGTTATGGCGATAATAGGAAAAATACGTGAACGAGTTGGACTATTGGTTTTTATCATTGCATTAGCAATTGTAGCTTTCCTCCTAATGGATGGACTTAGCTCAAGTGGTGGTGGCGGTGGTGGTGTACAACAACAAGCTGCTGGAAGCCTCAATGGAGAACCTCTTTCTTTTAATGAGTACGAAACAAGAGTACAACAACTAACCAATAATTACCGACAATCAGGTCAAACAGTAGACGATGCGACTACTTATCGACTAAGAGAACAAGCTTGGAACGGTTATGTAGAAGAGAAAATTTCTTCCTCTGAAGCGAAAAAACTTGGATTAAGTGTTACCAATGATGAATTAAGTGGATTATTTATGGATCCTAACAATCTTCATCCTACTGTAAAGTCAACGACTATCTTCCAAGACGAAAGTGGAAACTATAGTGCAGATCGTTTCAAAGCATATATTCGTTCATTTAGCGATCCAAATAACCCGCAAGCGGCACAGCAACGCCAAATTTGGAAAAACTTTGAACAAGGAGTAGAACGTAGTCAATTACAAGACAAATACAGTTCTCTTATCTCAAAAGCGATTTATGCACCTTCTTTCTTGGCTACCCAAGATTATACAGACAAAAACAAGAAAGCCAATATCAAGTATATACAATATCCTTATACTGACATCGCTGACGATCAAGTAAGCATTTCAGATGCTGACTTAAATACTTATCTAAAGGCAAATTCAGCAGAATTTAAGCAAGATGAAGAAACAAGAGAAATTGAATATGTTGCTTTTGCTGTAAAACCATCTAAAGAAGATTCTCTAGCCTCTAAAGATGCAGTTATCAATAGTATTGAGCGTTTCCGTACAGTAGATAATGTAAAATCGTTTATCAGTGTTAATGGCTCTACTGATCCATACAATGACTTATACCTATTACCTGGTCAGTTCAATTCTACCGAAGCAGATGCCATCCTTAGCTCGGCTGTAGGAACAGTACACGGACCTTACTATGAAAATGGTGCGTGGAAAGTTGCTCGTGTAGTAGACAAAAAACAAGTAGCTGATTCTGCCTCTTTCCGTATTATCACTATTGCTCCAAATGCGAACCTCAGCTTAGAACAAGCTGAGAAAAAAATAGATAGCTTAAAAACGGCATTAGACAATGGTGCAGATTTCGAATCTCTAGCTAGTCAGTTTTCGGATGATAAGTCAAAAGAAAGTGGTGGAAACATGGGTTATGTAAAATTAAATACCCTTCCCTTAGAAATGAACGCTGCATTGTTTTATGAACACCAAGCAGGTGATGTCTTTACTGTAAATACGCAGCAAGGGCTTAATATCATCGAAATTATTGATATGGTTCCTTCGAGTGAAGGAGTAAAAGTCGCTGTATTAGGAAATGAAATCGTATACAGTGAAGAAACAAGAGACAAAGCCTTCCGAGAAGCTAGTAGCTTTATTACCAATGCCAAATCTATAGATGCACTAAGAGAACAAGCTGCTGGTGCTAACTTAACAGTTCAAAAAGCAAGTGATCTTTCTACAACCTCTTATGAACTACCTAATTTAGGAGTTGCTCAAGATGTGGTAACCTGGGCATTCAAAGCTGACAAAGGAGCTGTTTGCGAAAAATCTTTCTTTGTCACAAAAAAATCACCTACTGGTAAAGAAACTGGGGCTTTCATCGTTCCTGCTCTTGCCAATATTAAATCGGCAGGACTTCCAAGTCTCGAATCTGTACGTTCTCAAATCGAAAGTAAAGTTCGTAACGAAAAGAAAGCTGCTCTCATAAAAGATAAAATGACGGGTGGCACTTTAGATGCAATCGCTTCTGCCACAGGTATGGAAGTAAAAGAGGCTAACGATGTAGCCTTCCAAAGTGCTTCTATCCCAGGTATTGGTGTAGAACCACAATTACAAGCTGCTATCGCTTCTTTAGATGCAAATGCTGTTTCTAAACCTATCGCTGGCGAAAGAGGGGTTTATGTAGCACAAGTAACCAATATTACTGATGCAGGTTCTCCTGCTGATATGAACCTAGCAAAAACAACTGCTGCTCAACCGCTACGTCAAAATGTACAACGTAAAGTGATGAATGCTTTAACGGATGCATTAAATGTAGAAGATAACCGCCATAAGGTTAGAACTTACTAAGATTGATTTTATGTATATACGGGCGTGCCCGTCATAAAAAAAGCGCAGCGGCAAATTGCCACTGCGCTTTTTTTTATGACGGTCGGGCTTTCGGCTAATAGTTGGCTTACACCCACTGGTTCAGCATAGTCCTAGCAGTGTCTTCCTCCGTCAGCCCTGCTAGTCCTTGCTTCACATAGTGGCTGTTGCACCAATCTTCCGCCTCTATCCCTCACGCAAGAGAGTTATTGAGTTGTTGTGGGATTGGGTTGTTGAGTTGGCGTTACGCATTTCCCACTCAACAACCCAACAACTCAACAACTCAACAACCCAA
>JAHDHP010000207.1 GCA_020631245.1 Bacteroidota bacterium
ATTAAAAATCCATACTAGGATGGCTTTAAGTAAAAATTCTTGCACAATAGCAATCAAAAAACAGGATAAATGCCCTATTTTTAACTTCTTATGCAAAAATGGACACTTACTTTGATTATTTACATAAGTCTTTTTCAACTTTGTCAGGCGCAATCTACTCGCCATTTTGAAGAAGCAATTTATAAAGCCCAAATAGAGGAGTTACGAAATGAATTTGGGCAACACAAAACAATTCCTCCTGAAATAGAATTAGCAGCCTTAGTGGCTCTTTCACATTATCCTGAACTCAAAAATGCTCGAATCAAATTTAAATTGCGTAGTATTAAGGCGACTATGGCAGCGGCTCCTACTTGGTATTTTGTATTTCAACGAAAAAAGAAAAGGCGGTATATTATTTCAGTGGCGAGTGATCCCAAAAAACGAAAAGCTATTTTACCGCTTGACCTTGACTTTAACGAGCAAATTGGAGTCATTGGGCATGAACTAGGACATATTGCTTGGTATGAACAGCACCGCATTTGGCCAGTAATTCGATTTGGACTAGGGCAAGCTTCGGAGAAATTTAGAGCGCGTACGGAAAAAGAAACGGATCGAGTAGCAGTTGCGCACGGTTTGGGTTGGCAATTACATGATTTAAGGGTTTGTACCAATGAAACTTGCAACCCTCCTCCTGGTTTTCGGGAAATGAAAGAAAAGATTTACCTCTCCCCTACCGAAATTAAAGCCGCTATTAAAGAGTGGGAACAGACTAAACAATAAAGAATAATCACTGTTTTGTATCTTTACAAATCACCATTCTACCTTTGGCTATTCACGACCACAATCACTACAAAATGATACATAAAAGCACGGAAGATTGTCTGTTAGACCTTGAAAAACATGGGCATCTGGTTCGCATTACTGAAGAGGTAGATCCCAACTTAGAAATGGCGGCTATACATCGTCGGGTATATGCCGCAAATGGACCAGCTATTTTATTTGAAAATGTGAAAGGTAGTCAGTTTCGCTGTGCCTCTAACCTCTTTGGCTCTCTTGAACGAAGCAAGTTTATGTTTCGTCATACCCTCCGACAGGTACAACAATTAGTTACAATCAAAGCCAATCCAGAAGCTGCCGCTAAGGAGTTTTGGAAATTTCTAGGTGCCCCTTTTACCGCCATCAAAGCCCTTCCTCGAAAGCGTCGTTTTGGCAAAATACCTATTCTACATAATACGATCAAAGTTGACCAACTGCCACAAGTAAAATCTTGGCCAATGGATGGAGGCCCTTTTGTCACCCTTCCTTTGGTATATACAGAAGATATGGATAAGCCTGGTGTTATGGGTTCAAATTTAGGGATGTACCGCATTCAACTAGGGGGAAATGACTACATACCCAATAAAGAAATAGGGCTACATTATCAGCTTCATCGTGGTATTGGTGTACATCAAACGAAAGCGAATGCAAAGGGGGAACCTTTGAAGGTTAGTATTTTTGTGGGTGGTCCGCCTGCTCATACTTTAGCGGCCGTTATGCCACTACCCGAAGGGCTTCCAGAAGTTACTTTTGCAGGGGCACTTGCTGGCCGTCGTTTTCAATACCTATATCAAGAAGGCTTTTGTTTATCGGCAGAAGCGGATTTTGTCATTACGGGTATTGTTAATCCTGGAGAAAATAAACCCGAAGGACCATTTGGTGATCATCTCGGTTATTACAGTCTCACCCACGATTTCCCGCTAATGCGCGTTTATAAAGTCTGGCATCGTCCCAATGCAATTTGGCCATTTACGGTGGTAGGACGTCCTCCCCAAGAAGATACCAGTTTTGGGGCATTGATTCACGAAATTACTGGAGCCGTTATTCCTTCTGAGTTACCAGGTTTACACGAAGTGAATGCTGTCGATGCGGCAGGTGTTCACCCTTTACTTTTGGCGATTGGAAGCGAACGATATACCCCTTATTACAAGGAGCGAAAACCACAAGAAATACTTACTATCGCCAACCATATTCTAGGTTTCGGACAAATGTCATTGGCTAAATATTTATTGATTGTGGCAAAAGAAGATGAGCCCAATTTACATACACACGATATTGCCCATTTCTTTTCGCATCTTCTGGAACGAGTCGATTGGACACGCGATTTGCATTTCCAAACCAAGACAAGTATCGACACCTTAGATTATAGTGGTAGTGGGTTAAATAGTGGCTCGAAGGTGGTGATTGCTGCTGCTGGTGAGAAACTTCGAGAGTTGGCAACAGAATTGCCTACTGATTTAAAATTGCCTGATGGTTTCCATACACCTACCATTGCACAACCTGGCGTTTTAGCGATTGCTTCACCTCCATTCAAATCGGAACAAGAAGGTATTCAACAAATTAAACAGTTAGAGGAAGTTTTGCATCATCAAAAAGAAAATCTGAAAGGCTTTCCACTCATTTTAGCGACTGATGATAGTGAATTTGTAGCTCGCACCCTCAATAACTTTGTTTGGACAACTTTTACGCGCAGTAATCCTTCTCATGATATTCATGGGGTTGATAGTTTTATCGAACATAAACATTGGGGTTGTCGTGGTTCGTTGATTATTGATACGCGTGTAAAACCACATCATGCGCCACCTTTGATTGATGATCCTAAAATTACGAAACGTGTAGATGCTTTGGGGGCGAAGGGAAAGTCTTTATATGGGATTATTTAGTTTTTTATGGGCGTGCCCTGCGGGCCAGGCTATCCGCTTGTAGTTGTCTCATAGCAGCTAGTTCGGCTATATGCCCTAGCAGTGTCTTCCGCTGTCAGCCCTGCTAGGTCAAGCCTCTCAAAGCTCCTATTTCGTCAAGCTACCGCTACTATCCTTCACGCATGTAAGGGCATCCCTTGTGGGTGCCTAGATAGTTGAATTACACTACAATCAACAAAATCTGTGTTCATCCGTGTAACCTGTGGTTAAAAGAAAAAAACTCCCTCTCCTATAATTCCTCCAACAGCTCCACTGCTTCATCAGCTTTCCAAGTGTTCTGAGAGACAATCATTTTCAAGATATTTTTCCCCAACTCTGTCTGATCTGCTCCTAAATAAGCCAAAGCTAAATACCATAAGGCTTGTTCTTGATAACGATTCGTTGAAGCCAGTACTTGTTTCAAAGGCTCTATAGCTTCTTTAGCTTTTGGAGGATCTTGTTGCAAATAACTCAATCCTAAATAAAAATAACGTTTTCCTGCTCCCCCATCTGCTTCGATTGACTTCTCGATTAGTGAAGCTGCATGTACATAATCTTTTTTCTGGTAAGCATTGACTACTTCTTGCCAACGTTCATTTTCCCCCTCCAATACTTTTCCACCTCGAATGGTAGGAACAGGATAAGCTTCCTCCAAATGTTGAGCAGCTAATTGATGAGGACTTATGGAAGGTACAAGTGCTCGATAAACACCCAAAACACATACTCCCAAAATGAGAATAGCGGCTATTTGTAACCAAATACGGCGTGGCTTAGGTAAAGACTTTATCTTCGTCTTATTCGCCGTAGTTTTTACCTTTGGGTTTTCTTGTTTGGCACGTATAATTTCTTGTTGATCCAGCAAAAAACCATCCAGGTAGTTTTCAAGCTCTTCACGGGAAGGACTTTCATCTGTATAATAATATTTTATACCGTTCAAGATATTCTGACAGATTTCACAATCTGCGAGATGTTCCTCGATAGCTGCTTGGTCAGTGGTATTGGTTTTACCATCTGCATAATCAGCCAATGACTCAAAACTATAATGATTATCTTTCATGGTATTTAGTATAAATAAAGTTTCTTGTTTCATAAAAGCATTGTTAACAGGTTTTTTTGTTCTTGGGTTCTACTTCATATCGAGCGATAATATTCACCATCTTTTATTTTAGCTGATCTTTCAACCGTTGGTAGGCACCTTTCAGTTTACGACGAGCACTCGATTTATTATTTGCTACCGTTTTTACAGCCATTTTTATTTTGACTGCAATCTCCTCATTAGAAAAACCTTGCTGAGAAAGATTCCATACTTCATACTCAACCGTAGTCAAAATCTTACGTATTTCTGCATGAAGATCATGTTGTTTCATTTTAGCTTCTCCTTGATTGGGTAAGATTCTAGTGAATAAAGACGAGACTTGTTCCCAAATTCCTTTCCGACGACTATAGGTAGACGAAACCGAATAACAAGCATTTCTTGCTACCCGAAAAAGCCAGTTTTCCACATTCTTTATTTCCGCTGGAGCCTCATGTTCCAATAAACGAGTCAAAGCCTCAGAAGCAGCATTCTCTGCTAAAGAACGATCTTTTAGCAACCCCATGCAGTAGGAAGTAAGACGACGGTGAAAACATAAATAGAATTCTCCAAAAGCCTTTCGATCTCCTGCTAGATACAATTGCCACCATTCTTGATATGTAGTATTATCTGCCATAATCATAGTTAATAAGGTTTGTTCTTCTCTCTATAAGAAAGACTTATGAACAGCCCTTTTTTCCCGCTTAAAATGCTTTTTTTTAGTAAAAAAATTAAATTAATTTGACAATCACATTTAAGACACTAGTAAACAAGCCATTACCTCCAAGTCGATTCTAACACTCTAAACCAATTTTTATAAGCCATTAAGTGTAGTTCCTCTTCCGCGAAACCTGCATCTCGAAGTGCTTGAATGAGTTTGGGTACTCCTTGCACATCTCCTATTTCATCAGAAACAAGTGCCCCATCGAAGTCGGAACCAAAACCCAAATGCGCTACCCCTATTTTATCAGCTACATACTGGAAATGTCTTACGATCTCTTTTAAAGAGGTGTCACTATTGTTTTTACCATCTTCCCGAATCATGCCCACAAAAAAGTTGATCCCTACAATGCCATTCGACTCTTTAATCATTTCTAATTGGTCATCAAGTAAATTGCGGGTATAAGGAGAAATCGCATGAACATTTGAATGTGTGGCGACTAGTGGAGCCGTACTAATCCGAGCTACATCTCGAAAACCCTTTAAATTTAAGTGTGACAAATCAACTAAAACGCCCAAATCATTACATTCTTTGATAAGTTCTCTACCTTTAAAAGTTAAACCACCTCCTGTATCTGGAGAACCAGGAAAAGCAAAAGGTACTCCATTTCCAAAGATATTGGGTCGGCTCCATACAGGGCCTATCGAGCGAAGTCCTGCCTGATAAAAGACATGTAAATTATTAAACTCTGCATCAATCGCTTCCGCACCTTCTATATGCATTACGGCACTCAATACGCCCTCTTTAAAAAATGAAGTCTTTAAATCTTCAATATTTCGAACCACTTTGAGTTTGCCTTTCGAATCTGCTTCTAGTCGGAATAACTTGGCCATTAATGCAACAGTGAGCATTCGTGCATACTGTGGATCAATGGGAGGAGCTAACTCCATTTCATATCCTTCTTCTGTTTGCTGAATTACATCATCCATTGTGGGTTCTAATCCGCTTTGTGGAGTGGTAAACATCGCAAAAAAACCTCCTTTCATATTTGCGCGCATTGCCCGCGGATAATCTATATGTCCTTTTGTACTTTCTTCAAAAAAATGCCTTCCCTTACTTCTACTAGGCAAATAGATACTCAACAAAGTATCATTATGCCCATCAAAAAAAGGCATGTTTGTAGTCACTTCCATCGGATTTGGTTTACAGATGCTGTCAAAGTTCCAAAATAAAGACAGCCTCTCAGTTTATTAAATATACTAACCAGTTTAAAATTATAAATATACTCGTTTGGGTGAAGAAAAAGAGACTTACGTTGATTTCTATGAAATTGCGCCAACCCTCGTCTTATTTTTGTTGCTCTTCTTATTAGCTACCCTACTCTTTTTCTTTACTTAGTCTACATATTTATGCCTTTTTACCGCTCTTTTTATCTCTGTGTCCTTTGTATAGGGTTCAGCTTATTTTGTGCATCCTCATTGGCTCAAACCTCCATTTCTTTTGGGGATTTACATGTACATTCAAGTATTAAACCATTTAATTCTCGACATATAGAAGAAACAAATCATTGGCAATTGATTGAACATACCTGTGAGGAAGATATTTCTGACTTTTTTGTTAAAAACAGCGAACAACTTCCTAGACGATCACAATCCAATTTTGAGGCAATGATAAAAGGAAATGTAGGGTTTGTATGTTTATCACTCACACCACTGGAACGTCAAATGATGCATCCTCGTCTGATCAATATCAAACAAAAAGGAGTGGGTACTTTTGCTTGTGTATCTGGTGTGCAAACAAGCTACGAATTCATTATCAAAGAGGAAATGAACTATTATGCAGACCTTGCTGCAAATTTACAATTTGTTATTAAAGGAGAAAATAAGCCTTATTATATTAATAATATCCCTCACTATTTTGAAATAATCAAAAATAAGCAACAATTCGAGGCAGTGATGAATGACCCGCATCGTTTGGCTGTTATTTTATCTATTGAAGGTGCGCATGCATTAGGGAATTCTGTTTCTATAGACAAGAATCTCACAGAAACAAGTAATTATCATCAATTTGTACTCCATAATGTAGATCGCCTCAAAGGAACACGCCCCCTCATTGAGGGTTTTTCAGATACCTTACAGTATCCCATTGTATTTTTAGGTTTAGATCACTTCTTCTGGAATGGTATCTGCGGACATGCTCGTACCTTTACAGGTACACAAGAACTCGTTTTTGGGGTACAGAAAAAAAGCAATCAAGGATTTACTCCACTAGGAAGAAAAGTACTTCGGAAGATGCTAGATAAAGAACAAGGAAATCGCATTTTAGTAGATGTAAAACATATGAGTTTACAATCACGTCAAGAATACTATGCTTGTTTAGATTCAATGAATAATAAAGGAGATAATATTCCTATTATTTCTAGTCATAGTACCATTTCTAATTTGAGTTGGGAAGATAAAGAGTATCAAAAAAATGACAATATTGCTAAAAATAAAAAAAGTTATTTGAATAATTGGACAATTAGTCTAGCTAAAGAAGATATTCAACGTATCCACCAATCCAATGGGATCATAGGTGTTATGTTAGACAAATACCGCTTAATGGGAGGAAAAGCAAAAGACGCACATAAAAAGACGGTTCCAGGATCTGCTCAACGTCGTAAGTTTTTGGTGAAAGTATTTATGGCGAATATATTAGCGACTGTTGAAGCAGTGGGTGATCAAAGTGGTTGGGATATTGTGTGTGTTGGTTCGGATTACGATGGAATGGTTATACCTCCTGATACCTACCCAACTCATCAAGAATTTACCGACCTTGCCAATGATCTCAAAAACTTTCTTGAATATCCAACGGATATATTTGACCTTTGGACAGCAACTGATGTAGCGAATTTGAAATATGGTTTAAGTTCGGAGGAAATTGTACATAAAATCATGTCTCAAAACTTACATGAGTTTCTTCTTGAAAATCTACCAGATGAAGCGATTCCTACATTGAGTAAAGATGAACCGAAGTAAGCACCTAGACATAAATTATTCGACAAAAAAATAACCACATAAGGCAGATAAGAAGCATAAGAAGTTCATTGATAAATATCCAATTATCTTAATAGCAAGAAGAACTAAGTGCACATAAGAGTCGTCAAAGACGACAGCTAATGTGGGCTTTGATCCTCTTTAAAAAAGAGAGTAGTATTTGAAGCTTATATATCTTATGTGACTTATTTTTCTTATGTGGTTCTAATTTGTTGATACTAGTATTATGTCGGAAAACTTTTGTCCATATACTTAATGCCTAAATACCAAGTAACTATTGTATAATGCTTCTAAAAAAACTTTCGCCGCAACAACTTACTCAGATCAAACAAATAGTAGCTAATCAACAGCTTCCTATCAGTGATATTGATACACATATTCACTTTTTTGCCCTCCAAGCATCCGAACAAGGAGATATAATGGGCGTAGGAGGTTTGGAAGTCTATCGTCCTTATGCCTTACTTCGCTCGGTAGTAACCTTACCCACTTATCGCGGGCAACAAGTCGGCACTAAATTAGTCGCTGCTTTGGAGCAGTACGCTCAAGAAAAGATGCAGTTATCCACTTTCTACTTGCTAACAACTACTGCGGCTCCTTTTTTTGAGAAACTAGGTTATTTACAGATGGAACGGTCAGCAGTGCCTACGAGTGTCCAACAGTCGGAAGAGTTTCGCACTTTATGTCCTGCGTCGGCGGTTTGTATGGGGAAGGAGATTGGACGATGAATGTGCGATGTGCGATGTGCGATGTGCGA
>JAHDHP010000208.1 GCA_020631245.1 Bacteroidota bacterium
ACGATTGATAATGAAATTACACCTATTGAATGTCCAGCAGGCGGGACAGTAACCTGTGTTTCAGAGATCCAAGTTGGTGCCATTCCTTACACACCCGTATGTGGAACAGCAACATCTATCAGCCCTTTAAGACCAATAATAAATGGTAGCCCCAATTGTCCTGGTACCACTTACACGTATACGTACAGCTATATGGATGATTGTGGTCGCCAAACTTCCTGTTCACAAGTCTTTACCATCGCCAATGAAATTGCACCACTTACTTGTCCAGCAGATAAAACAGTAAGCTGTGCTTTCGAAATCAATCCTACTTTTATTGCTTATACTCCTGTATGTGGTGGACGTAGAGTAGTAGTAAGCCCAACAGGTCCAGTCATAGATGGTACACCTGATTGTGATGGTACCACTTACACGTATACTTACAGTTATACTGATAATTGTGGCCGCACAACTTCTTGTAACCAAGTCTTTACCATCGCCAATGAAGGTCCTAGTATTACATGTCCTGATGATTTAGTATTGTCGTGTGACGGAGCAAACAATGATGCACTAATTGAAGCATGGTTAGATTCTGTAGAAGGAAGTGTATCATGTGGTTTGGAATCAACGATTGGGAATAATTTCAGTGATACTAGATTCTTAGATGGGGCTTGTGGTGTACACCAACAACAAACAGTTAATTTTTATATCCTAGATGCTTGTGAACGATACGCAGTATGTAATGCAACTATTTACATTAATGATGAAGTTGCTCCTGTATTTGAATGTAATGAGTCAGAAAGAGTATTTTGCTTTGGTGAACAAGTAAGATTTACCACACCAATAGTTAGTGATAATTGTGACAGTAATGAGGATGTGACAGTAGAACAAATTAGTGGAGGAGCTTCTGGAACTACCTTCCCAGTTGGTACGACCAATGTTTGTTTTGAAGCAACAGATGCTTCTTGCAATAGTTCTCAATGTTGTTTTGATGTAACAGTCCTTGCTCCTATTGATTGGGAATTAGCAGAGGGATATTGTGGGGATGGTGATGCGATTACTTATCACTTTACATTATCTGGTGGCTTACCAACACATCAAGGAGGAAACTACACTGTTAGTAGTTCTTTAGGACAAATATCACCAACTACAGGAACTCCGAATACTGAATTTACTATTACGCTCAACCCACTAACAGCAATTGGAACAACTGTAACAATTGAAGTAGTTGATGAACAAAACTGTAGTGTTACCTTAGAATTGGAAACAGACTTCAATTGCTGTTTTGCAGAAGCAGGAAGAGTACAAGCAGGTGATGTATGTCCTTATGAAGATCTAGCAGTTACTGTTACCGATTACCATGTTGGAGACAATTACTACAATTATTTAATTATTACTGATCCAACTGGAAAAGTAGTAGATATGGTAGAAATAGGAGATGAGGCTGAATTTAATATGGAGATTCCTTATTACCAATGGGCAGATTTTGATACAGAAGGGGATGATTACCTATTCTACACAATGTGTTTATATGTTCCACCAAATGCGTTTACAAGTCTTAATCTTTTCTCATACATCGGACAAAATATTAATACACTAAGAAGTCTAGATTTAGCTGAATGTATGGACATTAATGATACACCTGTACAGGTACATGTTACCTCACTTATGTTACTCGCAACTGACCACGATATTTCACAAGGAAATCAGGGTGGTATTGGTCCAGTCCATTACAATGAATGGGAGATAATTGTAACAGGTGGAGATTTACCTTATACCTACGATTGGGCAACTGTCGGATATGTAAGAAACGCTATAATTAGTTCGGGACATCTACAGGTCATTTACGATGATAATGCTATCTGGGCAGTTACTATTACCGATGCATCAGGATGTCAAGTAAATATAGTAACAAGCACCAATGATCAAATCATGACTGAAGGAGAAGAAGATCCTATTTTGGATATCGAATCAGTAGATATCGACCCTGACTTAATGTCTACATTCGGAAGCTACGAAGGATCAATCAAGTTAGATGTAGATGGAGGAGTAGCACCTTATACTTACAACTGGACAGGACCATTCACTTGGGGAGCAGGGCCTTTAAATAATCCTGGATGCCCAGCATCAAGCCCACTTGGAACCGAAGGATGTGATTTAATAACTGGACTGCCGAGTGGTTGGTACAGTGTAACAGTTACCTCAGCAGATGGACAACAGACAGAAGGTTGGTATATGGTTCCTGTCACAAGAAGTATTGGAGGAATTCGAGGTAAAACAGATGTAAGTGAAGTAAGTATGACTGCCTTCCCTAATCCAGCTGACGAAGGAGCTTATGTTGCCCTAGTTTCACCAGTTGCTCAAAATATGCGCCTTGTACTATACAGCATGGATGGTAAAGAAATACAAGTAATTCATAATGATTGGGTAGAAGCGAATACTGAAATCATCAAAGAACTACCTACACAAGATTTAAATAATGGGGTTTATCTAATTCAGCTTATTGCTGATACTGGAGAACAATGGATTGAGAGGCTAGTAGTTCATCACTAATATTGATACGCTTTTATTTGTTTAGAGGATTAATAATGAACGTTTTAGGTTAGGCTACTAAGTAGCTCTTCATTCATTGTGATAAAGCAGTAAGACTTTTTTAGAGGAGGGTCTTGCTGCTTTTTTTATTTTCTGGGCGTGCCCAAGCCGCAATACTGCTACGGCTGCCCGTTCATGTGTCCTGTGTTTTGCCCGTTCATGCGTCTTCGCAGGAACACCCTATACACTCCATGCGTCCTCGCATGAACGGGCAGCAATAGCAGTACTGCGGCTTGGTCGGGCTTTCGGCTAATATGTGACTACTCGGCTACTGTTCAGCATAGTCATCCCTTGTCTTCGCTCATTCCGCTCAGCCTGCGGCATTCCTTGCTTCACAAGCAGCCTCCTCACGCCCCATTCCGCCTCTATCCCTCACGCGAATATTGTGCGACGTACTAGGTGCGATGTGCGAGGAAGGTAAAAGGACCTTCCTCGCACATAGTACATCACACTTCGCACAATATTCGCGTTATACCTTTGCAAAAACGATTCATTTCAAAATATACTATGTATAATGAGCAATAAAAGCAATAGTGAATATAGCGTAACGCTATTCAATCATTCAGTCATTCGCTCATCCAGTCATTGTCTCGCGTGAGGGATTGTAGTGGTAGCTTGCTGAAACAGCCGCTTTTGTGAAGTAATACCTAGCAGGGCTGACAGCGGAAGACACTGCTAGGTATATGCTGAACTAGCGGGTGTAAAGCAACTACAAACGGAAAGCCCGACCCCATTTTTATTTTTTTCAGATGCCGCCAGCGTCCTCGCTGATGGCATCTGAAAAAAATAAAAATGGGGGCACGCCCAAATAAAAAAGCACCAAGTCTTAGAGGCTATCTTGATTTTAGAATTAGGACTGAAAAGTCCAGATTTTTTGACCCAATGTAGGCTTTTTTGAGGTGCATAGCAGAGCTACGTACCGAAAAAAAGACATAATTGGGGCGAAAAAGATGCCTTTTCTAAGTCTGATTATAAAATCAAGACAGCCTCTTAAAGACCCAGTGCTTTATCTGTTTATAAAGTCAGTTTCTAATACGAGAGAAAACCAAATTAGTTACGGTATCGGTCATTATTTCGGTTGCGATCACCACGATTGCGATCACCACTTCTACGGTCACGGTCGCCACCTCTACGATCACCACCACGTCCTCTACGATCACCACCGCCATTTTGACGATAATCTCCACGATCACCACCACCTCCATCGCTATCGCCATAAGGGTTTTCCATCAATACTTTGCGAGATAAACGGAATTTACCAGAACGCTTATCAACTCCCGTCAATTTCACTTTTACTTTATCTCCTTCATTCAGCACATCGTCCATACTTTCAAGACGTTTCCAAGAGATTTCAGAGATATGTAAAAGTCCTTGTTTACCAGGCATAAACTCTACAAAAGCCCCATAAGGCATCACACTCTTAACGACAGCCTCGTACACTTCACCCACTTCAGGCTCAGCCACAATACCTTTGATCCATGCCTTTGCTTTTTCGATAGAGTCTTTATCGGTAGCGTAGATCGTTACCTTCGCTTGATCTCCTGTTTCAAGTTCTTCGATATTGATAGTAGAACTAGTCTCTTTCTGAATTTCTTGAATCACCTTACCTCCTGTACCAATCACTGCACCAATATACTCCTTACCGATATGCATCATTTCGATACGTGGAGAATGTGGTTTCAACTCTTCACGAGGCTCACTAATTACCTCATTCATTTGATCGAGGATATGATTACGACCCGCATTTGCTTGGTGTAAAGCGGCAGTCAATACCTCATAAGGAAGCCCATCTACTTTAATATCCATTTGTACGGCACAGATACCATCTTTGGTTCCTGTTACTTTAAAATCCATATCTCCTAAGTGATCTTCATCACCCAAAATATCAGTCAATACAGCTACTTTCTCACCATCAGAAATCATTCCCATTGCAATACCAGAAACACCTGTTTTAATAGGTACTCCTGCATCCATCAATGCCATCGAACCCGAACAAACAGTTGCCATAGACGACGAACCATTCGATTCTAAGATGTCGGAAACGATACGGATAGTATATGGGTTCTCTTCATCTGGAGGAAGTACAATTTTCAGTGAACGCATGGCTAAGTTACCATGTCCAATTTCTCTACGTCCTGGAGAACGAAGGAATTTGGCTTCACCCGTACTAAATGGTAGGAAGTTGTAGTGTAATAAGAAACGATCTTTAGTAAGACCAGAAGCTTTATCTACTAATTTTTCATCTAATTTAGAACCTAGTGTAACCGTAGCGATTGCTTGAGTTTCTCCTCTACAAAACAGCGAACAACCGTGTGGAGAAGCCAATAGATCCACTTCTAAGTTCAATTCACGAACTTCATCTAACGCACGACCATCTAAGCGAATTTGCTCATCGAGAATCATGGTGCGAATCACCTTCTTCTCTAACTTGTGAAAATATTCTTTGATATTGGCTTTTAGTGTTTTGTCCATTTCCTCACCTTCTCCAACTTCATCTTCGAAGTGTTCCATCACTTCATCACTAATCGCTTTAAATTTTTCTTTACGTTCGTGTTTTTCCGAACCAGATTTAGCTACTTCATAAATCTTATCTTTCGCTAAGTCAGAAATTTGCTTCATCAAATCCTCATCAATCTCCACTGGTATTACTTCTCTTTTTTCCTTACCTGCTTCGGCACGCAATTCATTTTGTACTTGGCACATTTGCTTAATCACCTCATGTCCTACCTTAATAGCTTCTACTAAGTCTTCTTCCGAACATTCCATCATTTCTCCTTCTACCATCATCACATTCTCTTCAGTAGCACCCATAATGATGTCCATATCAACACCCTCCAATTCCTCTTTGGATGGGTTAACGATAAATTCTCCTTCTTTACGAACTACGCGTACTTCTGAGATAGGTCCATCAAAAGGAACATCAGAAATGGTAAGTGCAGCAGAAGCAGCAAAACCAGCAAGTGCATCAGACTCGATGTTTTCATCAGCCGAAAGCATGGTTACGATTACTTGTGTTTCATTGAGGTAACCATCTGGGAATAAAGGACGAATCGTTCGGTCTACTAAACGAGAAATAAGAATTTCGTGATCTCCTAAACGACCTTCACGACGTTGAAAGCTTCCTGGAATACGTCCAGTAGAAGCAAAACGCTCTTGGTAATCAACAGATAGTGGGAAAAAACCTTGTCCTTCTCGCACTTCTTTACTAGAGACAACAGTAGCTAAAAGGGCCAATTTGCCCATACGTAAAAGTACAGCACCGTCCGCTTGACGTGCCATTTTACCGGTCTCGAGGGTAATCACTTTACCATCTCCTAAATCTATGGATTTAGTGACTGTTTGCCAATTCATATAATTTTTTTTTCAGATTAATAATCAGGAAGCGCGAAAGGTGGACAATAAAATGTATTTGATTCATGTTCCGCGATTAAAAGTAATGGAAAGGAATAGGCTTCCTGTATGTTTGGTAATAGAAAGATGTTGATAAAATGTTTCTGTAAATCATCACACATCTATGGAAGTTCACAGGAATAAAATAATAGGGTAGAACGCACTGTTAGTTAAATTGGATATTGGTCTATTGTTATATACATGATGCGTTATCAGCTAAATTTCCTGTATTTGGTAAGGTGAGACTCGTTATAAATATGAATGATTGATCTATTGTCTGTCTACAGCCAATCATCACCTTGTTAAAACAATTTCTATTACTGAGGGGTAAATAAATAGTTTGTTCGTATTCTTTTGTTGATCTATGTGTATTCAGCTATTTATTGAAAAAGAGGAGCCAAACATTTGTTTGTTAGAGGCTGTCTTGATTTTAGGATTGGAGCTGAAAAAGCTAGATTTTTTGACCTAATGTAGGCTTTTTTGAAGTGCATAGCAGAGCTACGGACTGAAAAAAAGGCGAAATTAGGGTGAAAAAGATGCTTTGGCTAAGCCCGATACTAAAATCAAGACAGACTCTTAAACTCCTCTTCTTCAACATATTACTTTCTAAGACCTAACTTAGCAATTAAGTTACGGTACTTAACGATATCTTTACGTTTGATATAAGTTAGTAAACGCTTTCTGCGTCCTACCATTTTCAATAAAGATCTTCTTGTGACGTGATCTTTTTTATGTACTTTTAAGTGTCCTGATAGGTAGTTGATACGTTTAGTAAGAACAGCTACTTGTGCAACCACAGATCCTGGGTTCTCTTCCGAGCCTCCAAATTCTTTATATATGGCTCTTTTTTCTTCTGTAGATAAATATGTCTGACTCATCTAAAATATAATTTTCATCTTTTTTAAATAATTTCGGGGGCAAAGTTAGCCTTTTTTTAGGACTTCTAATAAATTTAGTCTATAAATGCAAAATGAAATCAAAAGATTAATTTAAATACCCAATTTTGACAGCACCATATACTAGAAATATCACCACTCCACCTGCAAAAGCAGTCACCAATGGAGCATTTAACTTTGGTTGTTATAAGCAACCATTCAAAGAGATTAACTTCCTAGAAGCTAGTCGTCCGTATCGCCTTCCCTTACCTAAAAAAATAAAAGGTTTACAGCTAAGAGAATGGCAAGCCTTTCAAATAGGTAATCCTGATTATTTTATCATGGTTGCTATTTATAATGCTAAGAAACTATCACTAGCTCAATTTATCTTTTACAACAAAAAAACGAAGGAAAAATGGCGATACGAGCGCAAAGTACCTGCTTGGAGTTTGCAGGTGCCCAATTCTTTATATGAAACAACAGCTCAATACAAAGGAACCAACTTTCTGCTACATGCCAGCCACAATATCAATGCACAATTACTCAACTTACGTGTTAATATTCAATCCTTTAAAGACTTGCCTAGTGTAAAAGGGTTCTTTGGTGGGAACCATGATGTAAAGCGGTATGAGCCAATGGTCGTGTGTATGCCTTTTTCCGAAAAACGAGCCATGTATTCTCATAAATGTTTAATGCCCTTAGAAGGGGAACTCGAAGTAGGGGAGGAGCGCATTCATTTCAATCCCACCAATAGTTTTCTCATAATCGATGATCACAAAGGATATTATCCCTTTCCTACCCGATACGATTGGGTAACGGCAGCGGGGCGTCAAAATGATGGAAGTCTCATCGGCTTTAATCTTACCCACAATCAGGTGCTCGATCCCGAAACCTACAACGAAAATGCCTTGTGGCTCGATGGCATATTACATCCCTTACCTCCCATACAAGTGCAACGCCCCAATGGAGTCAAAAACGACTGGCGTATCAAAGATAAATATGGAATGGTCGATCTAACGTTTACTCCCGTTGTACATACAGCAGTAGATGTAAACTTGCTCCTTTTTAGAAGTAAATATCAAGGCCCTTATGGCTACTTTAATGGCTATTTGATGAATCAGAATGGCGACAAAATTCAGATCGAAAATATGTTTGGAATGGGAGAAGATTTTTATTTGCGGGTATAATTTAGTCGAGTAGAGATGTTGCGCACAACGTCTGTACAATAGTCGATAAAAAGTTTGGTTTATATATGTAGGTTTGGTTGAAGTCGTCGAAATTTCGGACTATGGACTATGGACTATGGACTAAACTCTTCAAAAAGGCAACCACCGCCCTCATTTCCTCCTCACTCAATTCAAAGCCCCCAATAGCC
>JAHDHP010000209.1 GCA_020631245.1 Bacteroidota bacterium
GATGCGCGTCAAAAAGCGGTCAAAATCAATCTGAAAGTTGCCATTTATACCGATGAGACATTTATGGAAGTCCCTATTAGCCTTCCTGATTATCCCGATGTCAACAATGCCCGTCCTGTGTTGGTGATTGGAGCAGGACCTGCGGGTTTGTTTGCTGCTCTTCAATTGATTGAAAAAGGACTAAAACCCATCGTAATAGAGCGAGGAAAAGCGGTGCGTGAACGTCGTAGAGATTTGGCAGCGATTACCCGACAACACCTCGTCAATGAAGATTCTAATTACTGTTTTGGTGAAGGGGGTGCGGGTACCTATTCGGATGGGAAATTATACACGCGCTCCAAAAAAAGGGGGGATGTCAATCGTATTTTGAAACTATTGGTAGCCTTTGGAGCTAGTCGCGATATTCTGATAGAAGCACACCCCCATATTGGAACGAACAAATTACCACAAATTGTAACAGCCATTCGCGAGCAGATTGTGGAACAAGGAGGCGAAGTACATTTTGAGGAACGAGTTACGGATATTTTGCTACATAACAAACAAATTAAAGGAGTAAACACTGCCAAAGGAAATACCTTTCATGCTTCACAATTGATCTTGGCTACGGGGCACTCCGCACGCGATATATTCACCCTTCTCCATCAAAAAAACATCCTCATCGAAGCCAAGCCTTTTGCCCTCGGTGTACGCGTAGAGCATCAACAACAATTGATTGACCAAATTCGCTATAAATGTGCGAATCGAGGGTCTTATTTACCTCCTGCCGCTTATAGTATTGTAAAGCAAATAAAAGGACGAGGGGTGTATTCTTTTTGCATGTGTCCAGGTGGAATTATTGCTCCTTGTGCGACTGCGCCTGGCGAGGTAGTTACGAATGGTTGGTCACCTTCCAAACGCGACCAAGCGACATCCAATTCGGGTATTGTGGTGGAGTTACGCTTAGAAGACTTTAAATCCTTTGCACACCTTGGACCATTGGCGGGTGTTGAGTTTCAGAAGGTGATTGAACAAAAAGCATGGGAAATGGGTGGTAAAACGCAGCGTGTTCCTGCCCAACGACTCATTGATTTTACCCAACAAAAAATATCCCGTAGCATTCCTAAAACATCTTATCATCCTGGCACTACCTCCGCTAATTTAAAAGATTTGCTTCCTATATATATTTATAATACCTTGCGAGGCGGTTTCTTACAATTTGGTAAATCACTCCCTGGTTATTTGACCAATGAAGCTATTATTCACGCGCCTGAATCTCGAACGTCCTCTCCTGTTCGCATTCCTAGAAACCCACAAACACTAGAACATGTAGACATTCAAGGTCTCTATCCTTGTGGGGAAGGAGCTGGATATGCAGGTGGTATTGTTTCAGCAGCAATAGATGGTGAAAAATGCGCTGAAAAATGTAGTATCCAAATAACTACTTAAAAACCTTAAACTAAATGATTATGAAACGTCAGAATTATGTAATTATTAGCCTGTTTATGCTTGCCTTTACTTTCTTTTTGGCCTGTGAAGACAACCAACCTATTGCCGATTTCACGATAATTAATAACAATTGTGAAGCTCCTTGTGAAGTAGGATTCAGTAACTTCTCTACTAATGCAGATGCTTTTTCTTGGGACTTTGGAGATGGCAATTCTTCCACACTTAGTGAGCCTACAAACGAGTATACTGAAGCAGGTACTTATACAGTTACATTGAGTGCTTTTAATGGATTGGAAGTAGATAATTTTCAATTGACGGTTACTGTTACCGAACCAGCACTACAAGCAAGCTTTACCAGTGACTCCACCTCGTGTACTGCTCCTTGTAGTATTCAATTTACCAATACCTCTATTGGAGCTACCAGTTATCAATGGGATTTTGGAAATGGTATTACTAGTACACAAACAAGCCCTTCTCATTCTTATACCCAAGGAGGAAACTATATCGTAAAACTCAAAGCCTTCAATGGCAATCTTGTTGATAGTACACAACAAGTAATCAGCATTCTCAACCCTGCAATTCCACAAGCTGTTGCTGACTTTCAAATGGATCAAACTACTTGTCCTGCCCCTTGCACCATTCAATTTACGAATACCTCTCAAAATGCCGATACTTTCGAATGGGATTTTGGAGATAATATTATCAGCCGTGATGAAAGTCCTGCACATAACTATGCAGCAGCAGGCATTTATATCGTTACCCTCAAAGCATCAAATGCCAATAACTCAGATAGCAAATCAGTAGAAATAACGATCACTGCCCCTGATGCCTGTGTTGGCTTAGTTTGCCAAAATGGAGGAACTTGTTTTATCAATCAAAATGGAGAACCTGAATGTGATTGTCCTGATGGATATGAAGGGGTAAATTGTGAAATAATAGATTATTGTTTTGGTGTTACCTGTCCTCCAAATGTAACGGAAGACTCACCAGTCTACGATGAAACAGATGGTAATTGTTATTGCTATTGTAATCCTGGTTATGAAGGAGAAAATTGTGAGCTACTGTCTCGTGACAAATTCCTTGGAAGCTATTACGCAAGTGATGTATGTACTTCTGGCGAATTTGACTATGAGGTTACGATCACTGAGTCCTTAGACGATAATGCTTTCTTTATCAACGGCTTGAGCAACTTTGACAACCCACCAGTAAGTATAAAAGCGATCCTAATTGACTCGTACCAATTCCAACTTCCACTGCATGTAGATGCTACAGCAGATGGAGATCGCCAAATTCAAGGGGATACATGGGGGTCTATTAATCCTGATACAGGAATTATAGCCGTTTCTTTTTCTATTTACTTCCCTGATGGTTCTGTGGATGCCTGTACAACTGTTCTACAACCACAATAAATAATATTTGAATTTGGAGGCTGTCTTGTTTATATCAATACAGCCTCTTTCCTATCCAATATCTTAATCGACTATAAAAAAAGACCAATGACCAAAGCACAAATTTTTCTTGCAGAAATCCAACAAGAAGCAAAAGCAACCCGCAAAGCTCTCGAAGTGGTTCCTATGGATAAACTAGGGTGGAAACCTCACGAAAAAAGTATGACACTCGGACAATTAGCAGGACATGTGGCAGAAATTCCAGGCTGGGTAGATATGACGCTTAATAGAGATGAGCTTGATTTTGAGAAGGAACCTTATGTGCCTTTTAAGCCTACAACCAATGAGGAATTGGTAACTTTTATGGATCAACACCTCGAAAAAGCGACGGAAATATTGAATACTTTTCCAGATGCTCAAATGGGTGATGGATGGACGATGCGTAGTGGAGAGCAAGTATATTTTACGCTTCCTAAAGAGGTAGTAATGCGTACTTGGTGTCTCAATCATTGGTATCATCATCGTGCGCAATTAGGTGTGTATCTTCGTTTGTTGGATATAGCTGTACCTCCTACTTATGGACCGAGTGCTGACACGAAGGGGTGATTGTATGAACAAACATCGTCATTTTATTTTACACAAACCATTTGGTTATCTATCGCAGTTCATCAACAATCAAAATAGACGAAAAAATAAAAAGTTACTAGGAGAACTGTATAATTTTCCAGCGGGAACCATGTGTATTGGTCGTTTAGATCAACCTTCTGAAGGCTTGCTTTTTCTCACAACAGATGGAAAGGTGAGTGAACAAGTTAGAAGTAAAACAGTGGAGAAGGAATATTATATTCAGGTGGATGGAGAAATCACTGATGATGCTATTGAGCAATTAAGAGGTGGTGTAGAGATCGGTTTAAGAGGTAGTAAGTATATGACCTTGCCTTGTAAAGTTACTCGTTTAAAGCCAGCTCCTAATTTTAAAGTACGAAGTAAAAAGGTTAGGGATGATAGACATGGCCCTACGAGTTGGGTTGCTATTACGATTGTGGAAGGAAAGTTTAGACAGGTTCGAAAAATGAGTGCTGCGGTGGGTTTTCCGACGTTAAGATTGATACGGGTTCGTATTGGGCATATTAAACTTGGCAACTTAGCTTCGGGAGAGGTGATTGAAGTTGATGACCTTAATTTTTAAAATAGTTCTTCCGATCCAAGATCACCTCCACCACTAGATTACCAATCGGCGTCAATTGTCTTACTCCCTTTCGCAAACCTAATGCAATCAGTCGCTCTTCTAAGATAGCTCCTTTCATTGTAGTATCTAGCTCCTTCCACTCCTCCAATTCGTCTTTTGATAAGTGATGTTTTGCTTCTGTAAAGATAAAGTACTTTAACTCATCTAGATGAGCTTGTTTCACCACTTTGGAGAGCGCGTAAAATTCATATTGACTAATGTTTTTACGGATGAAATGCCCCAATATTTTGGCAACAACAATGGCTTTTTCTGCATGGTCTAATTGGCTTATTGTATAAAAGAGATATTCGTAGAAAGCATCTCTGTTATGTACTTTTTCGTGCATTCTCTCCACAAATTCAAGTCGTTTTTCTCGGTCTACCTGACAAACTTCTGCCCAAAAAAACATCCACTTTTTTAGGTCTAGTTGTTCTTTGATGCCTTGAAGTTGTTGATGCAATTGTTGAGCATTTTCTTCTATGGGTATATCTGCCCATTTTCCATGTACAAAAAAGGAATAGTCTGTTGCATCTATTGCCCATTTGAGGACGAGTAGTTCTAGTTCTTTGTTGGTAAAGAAGGATTCGATGAGTGAGGTGTTGGGAATTGGGGTCATTGTTTCGCGTGAGGGATAGAAGTGGTAGATTGGTGAAGTAGAAAGCTAGTGAGGCTTGGACTAGCAGGGCTGACGGAGGAAGACACTGCTAGAACTTTAGCCGAACAGCTTGTCTACGAGCTAACTACAAACGGATAGCCCGACCCCATTTTTTCTTTTTTGCCTATTGTTCATGCGAGGACGCATGAACGGGCAAAAAAGAAAAAATGGGGGCACGCCAATCTCCCAGTTATTTATGAATTAGACGCACTAGAAGAATTGCAATTAGGGTATACTAATCTTACAAGTTTACCAGTAGGAATTGGTAAACTTAAACAACTAAAAGAGCTAAATATCTCCCAAAACCCTATTAAACAATTCCCCTCCGATTTTCACCACCTCACGCAACTAGAAAAACTGGAAATTGAATCTTGTATGGAGCTGGAGTGTATCCCAGATCGCTTAGAAGAAATGACCAAGCTACGAATTATTAATGCCTCCAGAGCACCTAAACGCCTTGTTAAACAAATGAAAGCGAAGTTACCCAATTGTTATATTAGCAATTAGTTTATTTTTATGGGCGTGCCCCCCTTTTTGCCCATCGAAACCTGTCAGGTTTGAGGAATTACGTAATAAAGTATTGATGGTACTCACGAGAAACCTAACAGGTTGATGGGCAAAAAGGGGGTCGGGCTATCCACTTGTAGTTGCCTCATAGAAAATATAGTCGGCTATATCACCTAGCAGTGTCTTCCGCTGTCAGCCCTGCTAGGTGAAGCCTCCTTATATTTCTATTTCATCAAGCTACCGTTACTATCCCTCACGCGAAATGATGATTGGGTGATTGCATGACGGGATGATTGGAAGGGCGTTACGCACCTAATTTATTAAGTGGACTGTCTTCAAGTCTCCTCCTCGGAGGAGATTTAGAGGTGGGTTTTAAAAAATGTACGAGGTGCGAAGAGAAGCTGCCGCCAGTGTCATTGCTAGTAGTCAACATAACAAGTTTCAGTGATTAGACTAAAAACGGTTTTCGTCCGCCATAAAAATCGTCGCACCTCGCACTTCGCACCATTCTTTCGTTCAATCGCTCACCGTTTATATCGTCGATCATTCATCTTCATACCCCATTCTAATTTTGCGATATTATCTTCGACTTGCTTAAACAGTTTATCATCTTTAATCGCTAGAGGTTTGGCTTTTTTATAATGCTCTAAGGCATTTTTTAAAAGTGCTTTTTTATCCTCCACCTTCTTTGATTGTTTATAATAGTAATTCCCCCCATTGCGATAAGCAATTGCCAATAACAAACTATCTCCTCCATAACGATAAGCACGCTCGGCTGATTCAACATCTCGTAGATAACGAGGCAATTTTTGAAAGGCAGCAATCGTATCGGCAAAGGCAAAGACCGTTTTAGAGCTATCTAATTTTGTTAGTTGTGTTTGTACATAGGTAGAATCAAATTCAAAACCATCATGAGAAAAGGGATATTCGAGTAGTTGCCACATAGGATCATTCGGCAAATGGCTACGCACAAAAAAGGTAGGCTCAGCTAAAAAGTAGGCTTCATTAAATTGTGGTACAAACTCCCCTTTTTTGACCTTTCCAGCTCCCCATGTTACATCTACCAAATACCATTTCTTATCTATTTTTAAGGCATTCCAAGCATGTTGCTCTGTTCGTACTTTTCCAATAATTACATGGCATTCAATGCCCTGTTTATCGCACAAGGCCTTAAACAAAGTAGCATACCCCATACATACCCCTTTTTTAGTACTTAATGTTCTTTCTGCATTTGCCAAGCGAATCTTTTCCAAGCTTTTGCCACTGACTGTTTTTTTCCCTTCATTGCCTGCAAATTCTTTTAAATCGAAGCTAATGTTATGGGCTATCCAAACATAAATAGCTCGTACCTTTTCGAGGTCATTATTTGCCTCTCTTTGTAAATAATTTGCCAAATCCTCGATACTTTGAGTATTTGAATCAGGAGTAGCTAAGGTATATTCGTCAATTAGTTGATACGGATTGGAAGGTTCATTATTTGCTAGAAGGGCGTTGGGGAGTAGGCATACCACTACCAGATAAAACGGAGTTAAGTGTTTCATAATTAAGTTTAAAAGTAGGTTACTGTTCGACGGGTAAGAAAATAATACGAATACGGGTATGCATTCTAATTTGTCGAATAGTAGGTAGGTTTTCGCAGATTATCTCATTATTTTTATGCCCATATCTTTTTTATGTAAAGAAGTACTATGTCCTATACATTGCCAACCGATTATGAGACATAAATCAAGACAGTCAATTACTAATGAGCTTACCCAACAACTATCAAAAAGCTAATAGCCTCTACCTAATGAGTAAAGGCTATACACAAGTGCCCTCCGAATTGCGAAACTGTACCAAGCTACGTTCTCTCAATCTACGAGATAACCCACTAGAAGAATTACCTATTTGGCTCAAAGAGCTGCCCCTACTTAGTACCCTCATTATTGGACATGAAAATGGGGTTCCAATTCCTAATTGGTTGGGTGAGATGCAACAATTAGAAGAATTGTTTATTAGCTATAATGAAATGTTTGAAGTTCCTGCTTGTATTGCTCAACTCAAAAACCTCAAGGTACTCAATCTTCGACATAACCACCTTAACGAAATTCCTCCCTTTATTTTTGAGCTACCTCAACTACAAGAATTAAGTCTTGGCAATAATAAAATCACCCAAATCCCCAAACAATTGGGGCAATTGACAACACTTAAAAAACTAGCAATTCAAAATAATCCTATAACACACCGACTACCAGAAAGCATTGCCCAACTAAAGCAATTACAACAAATTTATTGGAAAGGGATACCTATTCAACAATTACCAACTTCTACCCTGTTTCTACCTCAACTAAATGTTTACGTCTTCTTGGATGATAATCGAAGTGAAGAAATAGAAAAACTGTTAAAGCGATTTCAAAAACTAAAACCTATTATCAGTCCTGAAGAAATGACGGAACTGATGCCTTATGTAGAATTTAGCAATGGTACACTACAAGGACGACATCCGAAAGCGACTCATCCCATTATTCTAAATAAAACCTTTAGTAATTTCTTTCACAGGGCTGCCAAACAAAACATATCTAAAACTGACCGCAAAAAACTATTTCAAATCATCATCCGACATAAAGACATACAAGATTTATCACGACAAGAACTCTACCGACTTTATGATATTGATATTCCAGCTAGTCAACAAGCGATTATCAATCAATTACCTCAAAGCTCACCGACCTTTGCCGAAAAAGGATTTCAAGAGGATTCCTTACTTGCACTCAAGGGGAAATTTCTAGAAACAGAAATCTTATCTTCAAAATTAGAAGATAGTGCTATTAAATACGAGATAGATCAAATAAGTACAACTACCACTCATGTGCTCATTGCTACTGAAGGAGTAGATTTAACTCCAGAAGAATGTCGAGCCGATCTCGTATTCATCAACCAATCACAATTACAAAGCTACTGGAACGAATTAGAAACGCCTTATTTATTAGATACGAGCGAGGCAAGTCCAGAACAAGTCG
>JAHDHP010000210.1 GCA_020631245.1 Bacteroidota bacterium
CGCGTGAAGGATAGTAGCGGTAGCTTGGCGAAATAGACAGGTAGTGAGGCTACTACTGGCAGGGCTGACAGCGGAAGACACTGCCAGTAGTAATAGCCGAACACCTTGTGTATGAGGCAACTACAAGCGGATAGCCTGACCTGAAGCAGGGATTGGGGGATTGTGGGCATTAAGGTAGAGACAAGGCATGCCTTGTCTGTACATAAGCCCGCATTCCCGAAAGACCTGTGGAAGGGCACGCCCAAATTAAAGCAACCTAAAACTAGTATCTAAGTGGTGTGATGGCTATTTACTATAAAATGAATTTAATAAGGAAATAAAAAAGGCTGCTTGAAATAAATTCCAAGCAGCCTTTCTTAGTAGTCAATTTTAAAAATTAGTGTTACTGATGTACTCTGGTAGCAAAAGAGCGGAGATTTAGTTTTACTTGTTCAACAGTACTAATTTGCTCTTTCGTTTCTTGATTTTTTTGATCAATATCTTCTCGATTAGCGTCAAAAGAACCTTTTGCTTTTTCTAATTCATCATTGAGTTTATCAATTTGGAATTGGATTTCTGCTTCTTTTCGACGTAATTCATCTCTTTCTGCTTTGAGCAAGAAGAGTCTTTCTTCTTCGAGTAAGAGGCGTGTTTCAGAGGCTTTTACCGATTCGCTTACTGCAAAATCTTCTAGCATAGTTGCTGCCTCGATAAACATTTCGGGATGTGAATATTCGGATAAGAATGCTCCTCCTAAATCGAAGAAAACATTGAGAAAAAGCCCTTCTCCATCTTCGAATGGCTCCATTTCAGCATATAGATCGATGGTATTTGCGCTTAGACGGGGAATATAGGCATCATCTGTAAAGTAGTAATCGCCACTAGGACTGGAAAGGAATTTTGTGCGTTTGCGCAAAATGGATTTGAGATATTTTTTCCAATTTTTACCAATAATTAACAAGTCACCAGAATAAATAGGTATTTGTAGACCTGGTTTTTCACTATCATTAATAGTAGTAACTGTTTCAGTAACCTGAATTAGGGGAGGATTCTTCAGCATTATATGCATGGAATCACTATAAACGATAATTTCGTTTTCGGGTAGTTGCTGTTTAAAAGAATTATTTTGTTGGGCTGCTGCCGAACGTGTATTTCCTCTCACTCTTGTACCTTGACTTTGTGCTTCAAAGCAAAAATAGCATAGTGATAGAAGTACAAAAACTGTATTCCAATACATTCTTTTCATAGGGCTTAGAACAATTTATAGAGGTTATTTAAACTGGCTAAAGTTGGAGTAAGGTGGTTTTTTGATAGATCATCTAAAGGAATTTCTTCTTAATATTTGTGAGTCCATTGATTAACTACAATATGATTAAAAATATTGTAACAAAATAAAATTTACATTTAAAACAAACAGTTTATTATATTATTTTTAAATGTAAGAATAAGTTTGAATAATAAAAAACTAAGTTAGTTCTTTTTTTAGAAAAAACCATAAAAAAAGGCAGTTACAATTATTTGTAACTGCCTCGTATTTAACTATTGAATAGTTAGAATGATTAACGTACCATTCGAATTCCGTCTTGATAAATAACGATATACGCATCGCCAAAACCACGGCTCTGTAAGTCTCTAAGTGCATTATCTGCTTCTAGTTTAGTACTAAAGCCACTTAAGATTACTCTTTGTACTCCATTACCTGCACTTTCAGTAGATACTAATCCAACATCTTGTAGTGTGCTATATTTTCCAAGATCAGGAGAATAAGCTGCATCTAATTGGATTTTGTATTCTGTTCCGTAAGAAGAACTTTTGCTTGAACCTCTACTTTTTGAAGCAGGAGATGGTGTCATTGGTGTTGCACAACATTCATCTGGATTAGAACTACTACTAGAACTACTTGTAGTTGAAGTAGGGTAAGTATCGTAAGATGATGTTGACGATGATGAAGGCTGCGTAGTCGTTGAGTAACTGCTACTGCTGCTACCTTTAGGTGACGTATAAGTACTTTCAGAAATACCATAGTTAGAAGGACTTGAGCTACTAGAGCTTGCTCCTGAAGAATAAGTACTAGAACTTGCTCCTGAAGAGTAAGTTGTACCACTTGAATATGTTCCTCCTGATCCTGAAGAATAAGCAGAACCACTATAAGTACCACCTGTACTTGTATAAGTACCACCTGAAGTTGTTGAATAGTTACCTTTTGGTACGGTATAAGAATCACTGATTCCTATTTGTCCACTATTACCTGAAGAGTACATTGAATTATTGTTATATGTACTAGTTGGTACTGGAGTTGTAGAATAAATTCCTCCTGGATCGTAGCTTCCTTGTCCACCAGTAGAATACTCTTGTGTAGAGTAGATACCACCAGACTGGTAGCTTCCACCTTGAGCACCACCTACATAAGTGTTAGAAGTAGTACCGTAGTTTCCATTATAGCTTACATCTCCACCAGAACCATTTTTGTAATAGTTTCTACCTTTGTTATAATCTGTATCATAGTAGTAACGTGGTAAACTGTATTGAGCACCATTTAAGTCACAACCTGTAATTACAAACTCAGTACGTCTGTTTTCTTGGTGTTTAGCATCTGAACAAGGAACTCCATTTCTACAATCGTTTGCCAATTGGCTTTCTCCATATCCAACAGCTGTTAAGCGTTGAGCGAGGATACCACGAGAAATGATATAATCTCTAGCTGCATTTGCACGTCTTTCAGAAAGTGCTTGGTTGTATGCATTATTACCACGAGAATCTGTATGAGAACGTAATTCGATTGTTAAACATGGATTATTAAGCATGAAGTTAACAATCTTATCTAATTCTACTTTCGCATCCTCACGAATGAATGATTTATCAAAATCATAGTAGATGTGATTTAAGACTGGAAGTGGTAAATCTTTTCGTTGATTTCCTTTATCACTAATAATAACTGGTTCAGTAGGAATCACTGTCATTTCGATATCAAGTGCTAAGTCTTTTTGTAGTGGACTTGAGCAGTCACGTCCGATAGTAGACACAGTTCTTGTTTCTGTAAAGTAACGTTCTTTTGTTGCGTGAATCGTATAGTTTGATTCTGGCAATATTTCGAAAGAGTAAGTTCCATCAGAACTTGTTACCATTTGTTGTGTTTCACGTGTATCGAGATTTGTTAATTTCACCAAAGCTCCTTGCACCGACGAACCATTTGATTTATTATAGATACGTCCCATCACAAAACAGTTTGGATTGACATATACAATCGGTGGCGCAGGCGGTGCTGGCGTTACATATGGTGGTGCTGGTGGCGGCGGAGGTGCTGGCGTCTCATAAGGTGGAGGCGTTGGCAAATCTGGAACAGGTGTCGGAGGAGGTGGCGGTGTTGGCAAAGCCGTAATCACTTCCGTTTCTGGCTCCTCTGGTGTAGGAGGAGTAACAATTGTTGGCTCTACTGGAGTAGGAGTAGGAAGTGGTGGAGGTGTTACAACAATATCAGTTGTATCAATTTCAACAGGAGGACAGATAGGAATAACGATTTCGATTCTTCCTACGTCTTCTTTTGTTAATACCTCTACTGAGTTTTCCTCATAGTTTAGTTTACTAGCAGATACAGTATATTGCTTACCAGGAGATACGGGGAAAGTAAAAGAACCATTTTGGTTGGTTTCTTTACGCTGCATTACTTCTCCATCTTCTACTAATAATATTTCTGCATCAGAAATTAACTCTTGTGTTTCACAGTTTACAACAATACCTGTTAAAACGTTTGCTAATTTACCGAAGCTATAAATATCGTCATCACCACTACAACCAGCACGGTTAGAGGTGAAATAACCTTTTTTGTTTTCACCATCAACGATAAAACCGAAATCATCAGAATTGGTATTGATTGGGAAACGAAGGTTTTCAGGAACACTCCAAGTTCCATCATCTTGTAATTTGGTAGCGAATACATCTAAACCACCTAGACCAGGTAGTGCGTCAGAAGAGAAATACAATGATCCATCTTCAGCGATGTATGGGAACATTTCTTTTCCTTCTGTGTTGATTTCTGGACCTAAGTTTTCAGGTTGTCCCCAGCTTTCACCACTTTTATAACTCACATATACATCTGTTTCTCCGTAGCCACCAGGCATATCAGAAATAAAGTAAAGAGCCTGTCCATCTGCACTTAATGCAGGATGTCCAACAGAGTATTCTGTACTATTGAATGGTAATGGTTCGATATCTCCCCATTTTTCACCACTCTTTTCAGACTTAAATATTTGAAGATTAATAGTTTTTAAGTTGTCTCTCATTTTGTAGGCGATTTGCCCTTCATCATCGAAACTAATTTTACCTTTATAAAAACTATTTCGGGTAAAATACATGGTATTTCCATCTGCACTAAAAGAAACAGTTCCTTCATGCAGCCATGTATTGGCTTTTCCCTTTAAGATTTGAGGTTTGCTCAACGTATTAGGCTGGCTTCCTTGTTGTTCTGCATAAAAGAGATCAAGGAAATTGGCACCTCTCCAATTGTATTCTTTATCTTTATTTTTAACATTGTTTTCTGATGCGTAAACAATTCCATCTTTATAGAAGGAAGGTCCAAAATCAGCAACAGAAGAGTTAATATTTGTACAACTTATGTCATAGATTCCTGGATCTGTTAAAAAATAGTTTGCTTGTTCACAAGCTTCGACTTGCCTTAAGCCGCGCGAATCAGCAGGTACTAGCTGCGCATATTCCATAAAAGCTTGCTTCGCCTCTTCGAATTTTCCATTCGATTTCAAAGCCATACCATAGTAATAGCGGTGGATCGGTTCGCTTTCAGCAAGATCAACCACCTGCTCGTACCAATATTCTGATTCTACCGGCATATTCATTAGACGGTAGCATTCTGCTAACTTGATCTTTGCTTCTGGCACATCTGACTTTGCTAAAATCTTCTTGTAGGCTTCCGCTGCTTCAGGAAATGCATATCTATCATAACATGCATTCGCTTTTTTCAGCTTTCCGTCTTGTGCCTGTACTGTGAAGACACAACACATCAAAAGCATGAAAAGGGCAGATGATCTTAAATTCTTCATCCCGAAATAATTTAAATTTATTGTAAGAAATGATTATTTTGGTTAATGCAGCAAAGAAATTGCAAAAACAATACCAAACTGAAAGCACGACTAGGCATTGCCCGCCAAACGATTACAACCTAAAACGCTGATTATCAAATCATTACTAGGCTAACACATTAGCCATGTATGATCCAAATAATTAGCAGGCTTAAAGAACCATTTTGCTTTATATGGATTAATTGCAATTTTCTGTTTCCTATGTCTTTTATGTATCTACATAGAAAAGCATCTTATGCTGATATTCTTTTTTTGGAAGTTGGTAGATGAGTATTTGGTAAACAAATAATGCACCTAAATGCATTTAGTGAAAGATACCCTCAACTTTATGAAGAGCTAATATGCTTTTAATTGTTTTGCAGAATGTTCTACAAAAATCATTCACAAAAATGAAGACAGGTATATTTAGATGTCTAACCACAAGCTCAATCATCTATTTGTATGTAGGGGGCAGGTGATTAACTATAAGGCAAATTGCTTATAGTTGATAATAGGGTTACTAGGATTTGTGAAGCTTTTCAGGAACTGGAATAAATGACTTTTTCATTACAATTTGACAAGCCAACTTAGCTGTTATCTCCATTTATGGAATAGACATTTAATGCGCATAAATAAGTAAAAAGTACTACAAAACTACATAAATTGCGGCATAGTTTTATTTAAAAAATATAGCAAAAAAATGATCTTGACTATTTTGAAAAATATAATCATGCTAACAAAGTAAAAATAACATCTTTATAATTTCTTATTATTTCTCTAATCAAAATTATGTCATCTGACACCAAAACAGCCTTATCAACTATACGAAAACCGATTATACATATACAATATACACCTATAACCATAATACAATACCTATTCTATTTAGGGAACCTCATTTTTTTTAAAAAAATGAATAAGAAAAAAAGCAAAAAAGTATCTTTCCATATTTTATTTCTAAATTATTGTTTATACATCTTTTCACAAGAAATAAAAAGCGACAAATCACTGACCTTTTAATGACAAAAAAAATATTTATTTTACTGGAACTGCTGCTCAAGAATATGGTGGTTAAAAAAATAATGCAGCCTAAAAATAACCTGATAATCGTTCATTTTTTATACTAGATTTATTATAAAAAATAATTAACTCAAACATTCATTTTCTTTTTATCACTCTATGAAATTAATTTCTACAATAGTTATTCTTTTTTTGTGTTGTATTTGTTTATCTACTTCTTTAGATCAAAATCGAATAAAGATTAGTGATAAAATAAGTACAGGTGATTCTATTTTATTATCGAGTAATTATTTAACAACAATCTTATCATATGGCGATTCTATTCGATTTCCATTAACTATTAAAAATAAAAGTTCTTCCCCTCAGAATATTCAGTTTTTACAAGCTCGTTTAGTTGCTGCCCCTCGATTACATTTGGTTTTACTAAGTAACAGTGCCGATGAAACCCAAGAAATGGAACGTGGTCTCCAAGCGTTGACAAGTAATTTTAATGATTTTGATTTATCCATTATTAATACGCTATATGCTGATAGCTTACAAAAAGCACTTACAAAAGCCGATATTCTTTGGATTCCTAAACAAGAAGATTGTATCCCAACTGTATTTCAAGGATTTAAAACAGTATTAGAGAACTTCGTAAAAGAAGGAGGAACTGTCTTATTTACTGGAACAAGTATTTCAAATGGAGTGAATAATGCTAATTGTTTTTTTGCAACTGAATTGATAGAAGGTGAACTCATTGATTTTTTGACTCGTCCTAGCTTATTACAAGCTTCTGATCAAAATCAATCTTCTTCATTCCTAGAAAAAATCACTTTCCCCTACACAAGTCCCTACACCACCTTTTACTACTCTCTAACTGATACGAGTTGGCAATCTCTTGTAGCATATCAAGGCTATGATGTTGTAGCTTATCGATCTTTAGGAAGAGGAAAGGTGGCACTTATGGGACATGATTTTGGACAATCGAATACTGCTACCCAACAATTATTGACCAATGTAGTCATGCAAGCAAGACAAGGAGCTAATAACTGGCTTTTTTTCTCCCAAAACAAACTATCACTAGCCGCAGGAGCTATTGATACGATTGATGTGTGGATGAAAGCAACAAATGTTTTTGGAGGAACATATAGACAAGCAATAAGCATTGAAGTACAAGGTTCTGATTGTCCAACTCAAGCATTGGTTGGTGAATTGGAGGTATTGGGGGAGCCTGCCGCAACTATAGTAAAAGAGACGATTGATTTTGGCCCTCATCTCGTAGGAAGCACTCTATTCGACACTTTATTGATCGAAAATAAGGGGACAGATACCTTGAAAATAGATCGTATTCAAATTGATGCACCTTATTTTCAAACGACGACGACTGCCAATATCATTATTGCCAAGGCGCAACTAGCCATCCCTATTAACTTTACACCATTAAGTATTCAAGAATATAAAACGACAGCAACTATTTATACGAATGCAGGGAATTTTACAATTCATTTATTGGGAGAAGGAATAGCAGCTCCTACAACACAAATTACCCCTGATACCTTATCTATAACAGTACCCGTAGGAGGCAATACAATAGATAGTATTTGCATAGCAAGCACTAACTCTATACAACTCCCCTACTCCCTTACTCCTTTTTTGCCTCATGTTTCTAACTCTATATTATATTATACGGGTGGAGTCGATTTACTAGAAGAATACCAACATACCATAGATGCTATTCGGCTCTACCTACCTGATTTACCCATCATTGAAACTGATACTCAAAACGAATTTGAATTAGACAGTCTTTTGCAGTTTTATCCTGTTTTATTAGTTCCTGAAATTGAGGATGGTAGATTTTGGGAGGTTTTTAAAGATTTTGAGTTCGTTCTTCATCAATATGTTGAGCGAGGAGGCACGCTTATTTTCTTAGGGACTTTTAATGGGATGACCATTAAAAATAGTGGCTTTTTAGAGAGTGATTTTGAATCACTGGTCGTTGATCCATTAGCAAAGGTTACTTTCCCTCAAGCCTCCCATCCTATCGTAGCAGGTGTACAAGATTCTTTCCCTACTTTTAGTGCCATGTATGCCATCAAAAACCTTCCTGATACTTGGGAATCTCTAGCAGAAGAA
>JAHDHP010000211.1 GCA_020631245.1 Bacteroidota bacterium
AAAAACACCAACCTTTTGTCATGTTCGTAACGGTTTAGTAGATAAAAACGTAAAAGAAATAAGTGAGTGATGTAGGACGCATTGTGAAAGCGGTAAAGCTATATGAGTAGTACTTTACAAGCTATTGTGTAGGGAGTGTAAATGTAAGGAAATTTATAGACACTAAAAACGTATAAATTGGCAAGAATGTTGATATTTATTCATTAGTCATAGAAAAAACTTTCAATTAATATTCTATTTATACTAATAACCCATCCTTGATAAGGAATGATGACAAAATAACTTTAGAATTATTGGGTAGATTATTTTTATGCCTAGTGAGGCAGAAAATGTAGGCGATGCAGCGCATCGGCGAGGCTTTCTAACAAAGCTAGGTGTAAAAAGAAGCAGTCAAAAATGTAAAGTTATTTAGTCTTCATTCCTAAACCTTCAAACCCTTATTTATGTCAAGAATACCAGTAATCAATTTAAATTATTTGGAAGAGTTAAGTGGAGGAGATACCGAATTTTTGCAAGAAAGCATAGACATGGCAAAAATGATTATCCCGAAGCGATTATCCAAATTAGAAGCCGCCTATCTAAAGGCAGATCATGAGGAGCTGTATCAGGTTGCACATAAGATGAAATCGACAGCTAGAATGGTCGGAATGCCGATTTATGAACAGCTAGAAGAAATAGAGGCAGCGGCTCGTAAACAACAAGCAATAGCATTTTTTACTCCTTTAGTACAGCATATTACTAAAGTTGGAAATGAAGCAATGGAGCATTTATCCCAAATCACCTAAGCAGACTTTTATGTTCGTACATTCGATGGCATGAGAGAGCTGCTGTAATTCACAAAAAACATGAGAATTCTTATCGCAGAAGACGAAGAGTTATTGTTAAAGGCACTCGCTTTTCGTTTAAAAAAAGTAGGCTTTGAAGTCATCACAGCAGATAATGGGAAAATAGCCATTGATATGTTGAAAGGAAACTTGCCAGATTTGGTTATTACAGATGTAATGATGCCATTTGCAACAGGTCTAGAGGTTATTTCGCATGTACGAACCCAAGAAAAAAGTAGTGTGCCTATTATCGTATTATCAGAGGCAGGGCAAGAAAATATTGTACTTGAGGCCTTTAATTTAGGGGCAGACGATTTCGTCAATAAGCCCTTTAGTCCCAATGAACTGACAAGTAGAGTAAAGCGGTTATTGAGAGCTTAAGAGGCTGTCTTAATTCCTATCTATATTTTAGGTTAGCTTCCTTATATAAGTTAACCATCTTATCTTCAATATCATACACCAAGTCAACGAAGCGCGGCGTCCGTTTGATTTCGCGCACTCGTTCACTTGGTAGGTCTACCTTAATGTGATGCACAATTTTGGAAGGAGTTGTTTTCATGACATAAATGTCATCTCCCAGATAAACAGCTTCTGCAATATCATGCGTCACAAAAACAATAGTAGGATGCACTTCATGCCATATTTTCAAAAGCATGTCTTGCATACGTATACGCGTGTTTACATCTAAAGCTCCAAACGGCTCATCCATGAGGAGGATGCGTGGATTGGCAAGTAGGCTACGAGCAATGGCTACACGCTGCAATTGCCCACCTGAAAGGGTCGGGTATTGTGCATATTTCCATTCATGCCCTTCTAAGCCTACCTTTTTTATCATTTCTCTAGCACGATCTCTACGCTCGGATTTTCCCATTCCTTGATATTGCAGTCCTAATGCTACATTGTCGAGTACCGACATCCAGGGTAGAGAGGAGTACTTTTGAAAAACCATGCCGACCTTGTCGTCTTCGGTTCGTGCTCGCCCATCGAATAATACTTCTCCTTTAGTTGGTTTTTGCAAACCTGCCATGTATCGAAGCACCGTTGATTTTCCACAACCCGATACTCCTAGAATAACGACGAACTGTCCTTGGTTAGGTTTGTCTTCAATAAGTAATTGAAAGTCTTGTAAGATATGTGTTTTCCCACCATCATAAGACTGGTCAATATCTCTCAATTCGATGATATTAGCTTTTTGAGTGTCAGTAAATACAGACATAACTAGTGGGTTTATTTGTTTTGGTGTTTAAATGGAAATAGGAAACGGTCTAGTAACTTAAAGAGTAAATCTTGGATAAAGCCAATGAGGATAATAATAATCAAAATAGCAAATACCTTATCGATATGACTCTGACGAGCAGAAGTATATACTAATGCCCCAATTCCCCCATCAGAGGCATTGAGCATTTCGGCAACGATGATATACGTCCATGAAATGGCTACTAGTACACGAATGTCGTCCGATATTTTAGATAAAATAGCAGGAAAAAAGACCGATTTGATTTGTTGCCACTGACTAGCTCCCATTGTATAGGTCGTTTGTAAGTATACCTTATCAAGTTCATCTATCCGTTGGACGACAACGGGTAGTAGGTAGACAATGATACCAAATGCTAGAAAAGCTATTTTCATGCCTACCCCCAAACCAAACCAAGCCATAAAAAGACCTGTTACGGCGGTAAGTGGGATGAAACGTAGGGCATCGACATTGCGACTAAATAAACCTCTAAAGAAAGGAAATAAACCAATGAGGAAGCCAAGAGGAACCGCAATTAGTATCGCCACCAAATAGCCCATTAGGTTAAGGGAAACGGAGAACATGGTGTGATAGGCTAAATTATTCTCGTTCCATAGTTCTTTATAAGACTTGACAACCGCAATAGGAGAGGGAAGGATGGATTTACTAAATAGTGGATTGGTATTTTTGAATTGTACTCCTCCATTGGCTAAGCTTACCTCACCTGCATCTCCTGTAAAGCTGGTGCTTAATTCTCCATCAATATCTTCTGTGAAAAAATCGTCGGTAATGATACTGGCTCCTGTGAAGTTGAGAACTTGGTTAAAGGCATCTTCTTGCTCGTCGCCCTGTACTTGCATCGCTACCACTTTAATTCCATTGTGGCGTTCTGTTAATGATTGGATGGCAGTTCTGTCGTTAGTACTGGTAAACAGAACAAGTGTTCCTTGTTCTTCAGCAATTTCTTCAAATACAGGATTTAGTTCCTCTTGATCTACCGTTGTTTTATTGTATATAAGTGTATAAACAGAATCCAAATTTTCTTTGGCTACGTTTTTATAGTAGGTATTGAATTGTCCACCCTCCATATCGAGCTTATCGGAGGTTTTTATATTGGTTAGTAAAAACCAAATCAATAAGAGGAGTAGAAAGCCCGCTATTTCAAGAAGTAGATGGGTTCGTTTGGGAAGTTTACCACGAAGTTTGAAGAATTGGGACATGGGTATTGATGATTGGGTGACTGGATGACTGGATGACTGGATGACCGCATGACTGGATGATTACCCACCCCGCACCCCTCCGAGGAGGGGACTATTTTTCGGCTCTATTCTATTCGTTTAACATTTGGAATTCGGTACGACGGTTTTTAGAGCGACCGTCTTCTGTATTGTTGTCTGCAACAGGCTTGTCTGGGCCATTTCCTACAACCACAAAACGGTTGGCATCCATTTCATATTCTTTGACGAGGTAGTCGGCAACGGCTTGGGCGCGTTCTTTAGAAAGGCGGACATTCATAGCTCGATTTCCTTTGCTATCGGTATTTCCTTCGATACGGATACGGGCATTACCAAATGCTTTTGCGATTCCAACGAAGTCATCATCAATAATTTGCTTGGCATTTTCGCTTAATTTGGCACTTCCTGATGGGAAGAAGATAGAAATTTTCTTACTAGAGAATGCTTCTGCTTTTTCGAGTTCTTTGGTGACCTTGGTGAAGGTTGCTTTTGGTTCAGCTTTATTATCGTCTCCTGCTAGTTTGATACTACGAACAAGGCTAGGATTGGAGATCACTCGCCAGTTAGATGGGTTTTTAGCATATCCTAATTCTTTGTAGGTATTGCTCATTCGGTTATACAGTTCTTCTCCTGTAACTCCTGAGTAATCAGAATTAAGTCCAAAGAAGTTCATATTGTCACCATGTGTACAAAGGCGTACATTATTGATGGCTTTGTAGCAGAAGTCTTCGGGTTGATTGAGTCCTTCGGCGAGTATTTTGGCAGCTTTGCGTTTATTGACTTCACTTCCATTAATTTCGGCAGCACCTTTCATCCAACCTTCGAAGAGTTGTTGTAATTTCTTACGGTTTTTATTGACATAATCTTTTTTGGCGATAAACACATCAGCGATAATATTGGAAGCTGATTTGGTGTTTTTCAAGATTTTAGCACCTTTTACATTGTTGACACAATCCTCGTCATCTGGGCTCCAAACTACTGCTGCATCTACGTTTCCAGATTTGAAAGCGGCGGCTGCATCGATAGCATTTGGTACTTCTACGATGGTAACATCACTAGGTTTTAAGTCGCCTGCTTCGAGTAACCAAAGTAGGAAAGAGTGGGAAGGAGTCATGAGGGCGCAGGCAATTTTTTTGCCTTTGAGATCGGATACGCGGTTGATTCCACGTTTTACGACTACTGCATCACCACCACGAGACCAGTCGGCTTGAAAGACTACTTGCGGGTCAAATTCTTTGAGGCTTTCGACTTCTGTTGGGAAGGCGTCAATGGTTGCCCAAAGGAGATCTACTTCGTCGTTTTTCCATGCTTCGCGGGAAGGAACAAATTCGTCGAGTACTTTAAATTCTACTTTGAAGCCATAATCTTTGTAGAAACGAGAGTTTTCATTGGCTTCAAATCCATTATTGAAATATTGTCCACCAGCATATCCGCCCCAAGTTACGACACCTACGCGTATGGTATTGTCGTCGCCTCTATTGCTGCTACTAGACTTGTTGGCGTTTGCTTTACTGTTAGCGTTGGAATTGTTCTTATCTGTTTGTGCGGTTTGGTTTTTAGCATCATTGGAAGCGTTTTTCCCTGCATCTGTTTTGTTGAGGAAAAACCAGAAGCCAAAGACAATAGCTCCTACAATAAGTAAGGTAATTAAGAATTTAGAAAAACCGGTTAATCTGGCTGCCATATTGGTAATTTTTGATTCGAAATGGTTAAATACGAAAGTGAAAGTGGTTGGACAGAATTATAAATACAAAAAAGCCATAAACAACCTTCAATTATGTTATAAGGTAGTTTATGGCTTTTTTGATGAAGGTCATGATTGGGTTGGTACTACAAAAATTAGAAGTCAAATAAGTCGGTATATTGTCCTTTTTGTCCTTCGCTTTTCTTGCCACCAACAGGTGCATCAAGGTCAATGGTTGTGCTATCTTCTTTTATTAGTTCAGATTTTTCATCTCCTAGTAAAAGAGAAGCTCCTTCTTTTTCCCATTTTTCTAATAGTTCGAGACCTTGTTCTTCATACACCCCATTTTGAAGGTCGATCGAATCCATAAATCCTTCTGATACTTCCATGAATCGCTCCATTTCACCAACTTTGTTTCCTATATCATCGGCTACTACTTCCATTGCTTCTTCAAACATCATTTTACGATCTTTATCTCCTGCAATGATACTACGAGCTGACGACATAGCAGAGTGACTCGCTTTGATGGCTTCTAGTTCGCGTTTACGAACAGATACTTCATCTTGGATATCTTCGAGTAGGATTTCTGAATTTTCGTACATTTTACAAAGCACACGGTACATCACCTCCATTTTTTTGTAGAGGTCAGAAAGCTTCAGGTTCGACTCTTTTAGACGACCTGCTTTACGTGCTTTTAGCACCATGATGTTTTCTTTTCCTTTTTCTTTGGCTTTACTGGCAAGCTGCATGTTATTTTCCATCATCTTCTGGTTCTTCTCCATCTCCGTTTTGAGCTTACGCATTTGCCCGCGCAGATTACCAATTTGTTTCCCCATTTTTTTGAGGTTGTTTTTGAGGTCATCTACATAAGATTCAATAACACCGATGGGGTCAATTTTGATAAACAAGCCGGTAATAAAGCGCATTACACTTTTGTACATATACCAGATAAGGTTACGCATCTTTGGGTCGAGTGCTACATATACAATACCTGCTAAAACAGATACTGCGATAGCAATTTGAACAATTCCCCAAGTCATGGCTAGAAGAGTAGGGAGAGCAATGGCTACTCCGTATCCTAAAAGCCCAAGTAGTCCGATACCTACAACGGTACCTAATTTTCCTTCTGGTCTACTAAAAAAAGATCTATTTTTTTTGGCATTTACTTCGCGCATGGTATGTTTAATTGATGAACTATTTTCAAATTAATGTGATGGGTCTAAAAAAATAATCTATTTACCCTCATTTTTGTTCCAAAAATAGTGCTAAACTAAGAAAAAGGTTTTCTAAGTAAAGATGAAAAAATAAATTGATCAGATATTGCTAGGCTATTTGTTGACAAGACAAGGCGAAAAACGTAGGCATAGCCGTAGGCTCTGGCGAGGCTTTTCAACGAAGTATTGTTAGCAAAGAGACAGCTAGATTGGTCAATTTATTCTTTCCTCTTTACTAAGATACTAAATACTGGCTAATCTTCTGAATATCGCCTTCTAATTGTTCCATTAAATTGGAAAAGGTAAGGATAAAACTATTTTTAGTAGTTTCTACTTTTTCTACTGCTTCTTCTACTTGCCCTTCCACATTGCCAAGGGCTTCTTTGTGTTGAGATATTTCTTCTTGAAGTGCTTTAATACGTGCTTGTTTTTGTTGAATAGACGTTTCCAATTGTTGACGTTCTTTGTCTCTAGAGTAGATCGATTCGTTGACACGCTTTTCTAGTTGTGCACGGAATTTTTCTTTTTCATTATTGAGTACGCCTTTATAATGTTCTGCACTTTGCAACAATTTTTCGAGGGTAAGCCCCATAGTAGAGGCAATTTTAAAGGCAGATTGATATTTAGTAGCTTCGTCCATTGGTAAGTTGGACAAAGATTGAAGAGAGTGTTTGAATTCGAGGTAGTCAAAGCCATCTAGGTTGTTGGACTCGATTGCATTGAGCAACATCGCGTGAATACGTGGATTCACCTCTACTGGCTTTTCTGGTGGAGGTGGTGGTGTAGGGGTATCATTGCTAGGAGGGGCTTCAGTCGTATTTTCTGCTGCAGGTGTATTTTCTTCAGACTTTTTACTGGTAGTTTCTTTTTCATTCGGTGGAACAGGTTGTTTTTGGGTCTTTGGGTCGCCACCTGTCTCTTCTATAAACAGTGATTTGAGATTTTTCAAATTAATCATTGAATGGATACTTAAAAATGATGGAAGTTTTTATAAAATTGTGTAGAGTTTAATACTCCTGTTATATAAGCTCAAAGATAATCAAAAAAGCGAATTGCTAGCACCTCATTATGGATAAACATAAACCTCATATTGTTTTTACGGTGGTCAATGATCTAAATTATGACCAACGCATGCAACGAATTGCAACTACCTTACAGGAGGCAGGTTATGAGGTCACTTTAATTGGTAGAAGGCTTTCCGACTCACTTCCTCTATATCAACAAGTCTATCAGCAAAAACGTTTATCTCTTTTTTTTGAAAAAGGAAAATTGTTTTATGTCGAATATAATTTACGCTTATTATGGCATTTGTTATGGAATCGTTATGATATATTCAGTGCTGTTGATTTGGATACCGCGATGCCTCATTATTGGGTGTCGAGCATAAAGAAACGTCCTTTTGTGTATGATGCACATGAATATTTTCCAGAGGTGCCAGAGGTCGTGAATCGTCCCCATATTCGTCGCGTTTGGGAATGGGTGGAGGGGCTTATTGTTCCTCGCGCCGATGCAGTATATACCGTAAGTCGCTCTATTGCAGCTATTTTTTACACAAAGTATCAAAAAAAAGTAAGTTTGATTCGCAATATTAGCGTTTTACGCGAAGGTGTCAAGCAGCATTCGGCGAATAAACCATATGTTATCTATCAAGGAGCGGTGAATGTAGGACGGGGATTGGAGACTTTGATTGAAGCAATGCAGTATGTGGAGTGTGACTTGTATATCTGTGGTAAGGGAGATGTTTGGGAGGCATGTCAGGAGTTGAGTGCATCCTGGGGTTTGACACATAAAGTGCGTTTTTGGGGACAAGTCAACCCTGAAGACTTACGCCCCCTAACAGCAGGGGCTTTACTAGGGTTTAATTGTTATGCTCCTCATCAGGGAACGAGTTATTATTTATCTTTAGCCAATCGTTTTTTTGACTACCTCCATGCAGG